>CAZDNN010000033.1:0-21073 GCA_964506385.1 uncultured Planctomycetota bacterium | reverse complement strand
GCCCGAATCCCTCGCACTCGTCTGCGAAGGACTTCTGCCACGGGCTGCTAGGGGCCGTCGCCAGCAGATGGGAGGGCGAGGCTCCCGGCCGAGCCGCGTCCACCCTTTGCCGGCGGCTCGGCAGGAGCCTCGCCCTCCCGGAAGACACGACAAGAGGATCGCACATGGCAACGCGCCCGACGAAAGCGACCCGCCGCGCCTTCCTTCGCGCCGGCCTATCGGCTCCAGCCCTGATGGTGCTCGGCTGCACCCGCAAGTCTCGCGGCGGGCCGGTGGAGATCACGTATTGGGAGAAGTGGACGAAGTTCGAGGGCGAGGCGTGCAAGCGCATGGTCGCCGCCTTCAACGAGGAGTACCAGGGCAGGATCCACGTGCGCCACGAGACGATCAGCCAGATCGAGCGGAAGCTGCTCGTGGCCATCGCGGGGGGCAATCCGCCCGACGTGGCGGGGCTCTACGCCTTCGCCCTCTGCTCCTACGCCGACCGCAACGCCCTCACCCCCCTCGACGACCAGCTCGCCGAAGCCGGCATCACACCCGACGGCTACATCCCCGTGTTCTGGGACATGTGCCGCCACCGAGGCACCATGTGGGCGCTGCCCACCACACCAGCCACCGTGGCCCTGCATTGGAGCAAACGGCTGTTCCGCGAGGCCGGCCTCGACCCCGACAAGCCGCCGAAGACCATCGCCGAGCTCGATGCCATGGCCGCCCAGCTCACCCGCCGCGACGGCAACGGCCAGCTCACCCAGGTCGGCTACCTGCCCCAGGAGCCGGGCTGGTGGAACTGGGCATGGGGCTTCTGGTTCGGCGGCAGGCTCTGGGACGGGAAGGAGACCATCACGGCGGACGCGCCGGAGAACGTGCGGGCCTTCGAGTGGATCAGGAGCTACAGCGACCGCTACGGCGTGGACGACATCCAGCGGTTCGCCAGCGGCTTCGGCAACTTCTCGTCGCCCCAGAACGCCTTCCTGAGCGGGAAGGTGGCCATGGAGCTCCAGGGCGTGTGGATGCACAACTTCATCGACATGTACGCCCCGGGGATGGAGTGGGGTGCCGCGCCGTTCCCCAGCGCCGTGCCCGGCCTGGAGAACGTGACGATCGCGGACGAGGATATCATCGTGATCCCCCGCGGCTCGCGGCACCCGCAGGAGGCCTGGGAGTTCATCCGGTTCTCCAACTCGCAGCGGGGGATGGAGATCCTCTGCTCCGGCCAGCGCAAGTTCTCCCCGCTCAAGGAGACCACGGCGGAGTTCTGGGAGAAGCACCCGCACCCCTACATCACGCTCTTCCGCGACCTCGCCGAGAGCCCGAACGTCGCGCACCATCCGAAGACTGGGGTGGGCAACGAGTACCGGCGGGAGATGCAGAACGCCTTCGACGGCGTGCGCCTGGGCACGGCGAGCCCCAAGGAGGCTCTGGCTGCCGTGGACAAGCGCATCCAGCGCAGCCTCGACCGCGAGCTCCGCCGCCTCCGCAAGCGGGGAGTCATCTCCTAGCAGGAGGCAGGGACGCCACGTCGGAACTCGGCTTCCCGACCCGATGGTGGCGCGAGATCCCTCGCACGGTACCCGTGCCGCGCGAGGTTGTCCCACGGGGTACCGGGGGCGAGCGTTGCTGCTGGCTCCGTCTCGCTACTTGCCCTCGGCCTTGAGGGCCTTGAGACGGATGTTTCTGAACTCGACGATCATCGGCGGGCCTGCGTGGATCTGGAGGGCGAGGATGCCCTTGAGCCGGCCTTTACGCTGGTTGGGCTTCTGCGCGTTCGGGTCGTCGAGGTCGTTGTCGATGAGGTCGATGGTCTGCACGCCGTTGAGGTAGTGGACCAGGTGGTTGCCCTTGGCGACGATGCGGTAGTGGTTCCAGTCCTGGGGCTTGTAGTCCTTGGTCAGCTTCATTCTGTCGCCGAGCTTCCCGACGACCTTGCGATTGGCGGGGGTCCTGCGCCTCTTGCCCTTGGGGGGCTTCTGTGTCGGGTCGGGCTTCTCAAGGACGACCTTCTCGCCGACGTTGCAGAGGTAGCCACGGCCCTTCTCGTGGTAGAGGAAGCCGACCTTGCCCTTCTGATTGCACACCTCGGCCTGGTAGCCGCTGACGACCCAGTTGCCGAGGTCCAGGCTGCGGTACTGCACGCCCGAGTTGCCGTTCATGATGCGAAAGTCGAGCTCGAGCTCGAAGTCCTCCAGCGTGCCGCCGCGCCAGATGCAGAAGGTGTTGCCCTTGGTGGGCTTCTCCTTGGTCGTCTCGCCGTGGATAGCCCCATCCTTGACCGACCAGAAGTTGGGGTTGCCGTCCCAGCCTTCGAGGTCCTTGCCGTTGAAGATCGCCACGAAGCCGTCGTCGGCCGCCGCGGCAACGCTCCAGCAGGCCATCATGCCTATGGCGATCACGCACGTCACGAACACACGCATCGCGTCGCTCCTTTCTCGCAGAGGCGCTCGGCGCGGGTCACTTGGTCTCGGCTTTCAGCGGCTTGATCTTGATGTCCTTGAACTCGACCCACATCGGGCCGCCGCCGTGGAGCTGGAGGGCGAGGATGCCCTTCAGGCGGCCCTTCTTGAGGTCCGGCTTCGCGGCGTTGGGGTCGTCGAGCTGCTTGTCGATGAGGTCAATGGTCTGGACGCCGTTGAGGAAGTGCTGGATGTGGTTGCCCTTGCAGACGAAACGGTAGTGATTCCAGCCCTTCATCTTGTAGTCCTTGGTCAGCTCCATCTTGTCGCCGAGCTTGCCGACGATCTCCTTCCTGCCGTCCTCGTGGATGACCATCTTGTCGCCGACGTTGACGAGCCAGCCGCGGCCGCGCTCGTGGTAGAGGAAGCCGACCTTGCCCTTCTTGTTCTCGACCTCGGCCTGGTAGCCGCTGACCACGTGGTTCCCGAGGTCCACGCTGCGGTACTGGATGCCGGAGTTGCCGTTGTTGATGCGGAAGCTCACCTTGAGCTCGCAGTCGCCGATGAGGCCGCCGCGCCAGATGCAGAAGGTGTTGCCCCGGCGGCCTTTGTGCTCGCCGTGGATCGTCCCGTCCTTCACGCTCCACAGCTCCGGGATGCCGTCCCAATTCGTCAGGTCCTTGCCGTTGAAGATGGAGATGAAGCCATCGGCGTCGGGCTCGCCGAAGCCCTTGATCTCCTCGGCAGCCAGGGCAAGACCGGCCACCAACGCCAACACCACGACCCAGCCCATCCAACGCATCGCACGCCTCCTTTCATCCTCCCGCACTCGTCCCGATGCACCAGCATCGGGTCAGCGGATGTAGAGCATCCCCTTCGCCAGCTCGTCAGCAGCGGCGTCTCCCGCCAGCTCCCGCGCGAGGGCGAGAGCGAAGGCGAATGCGGTGCCGGGGCCGCGGCTGGTCAAGATGTTCCCGTCCTTCACCACATCGTCGGTCGCGGCGGCCGTCGACTCGTCGAAGCGGTCCTCGAAGCCAGGATAGCAGGTCGCGTGCCTGTCGTCGAGCAAGCCGTGTGCCGCGAGCACGCAGGCGGGGGAGGCGCAGATGGCGGCCACGAGCTTCCCCGAGTCCGCCTGGGCGTGGAGCACGCTCGCCAGCTTCACCGACGCCGCCAGATTCTCGGCGCCCGGCAGCCCACCGGGCAGGATGATGGCGTCCACCTCCTCGAACTCGCCCAGCACGCGGTCGGCCTCGAACGTGATGCCGTGGGCGCCGGTGACGGTCTCGGCGTCGAGGCCCACCAGCTCGACCTCGACGCCCGCCCGGCGCAGCACGTCTGCCGGCGTCACGGCCTCGATCTCCTCGAAGCCCTCGGCCAGCACGATGATCGCCGTCTTCGCCATCTCCCGCTCCTCGCGTCGATCGGCACAGCCTAGCAGCCCGTGGCAGAAGTCCGTTCGGACTGCGTGCGGGTCTTCGGGCCGATCTCCGCGTTGCGAGATCTCGACGAATCCACCGATTCGCCTGCGATCTCGCGCCTTGACCTCGGCCCGAATCCCTCGCACTCGTCTGCGAAGGACTTCTGCCACGGACTGCTAGCACTCACGCCTCCATCGCTTGTCATCGTACCACCCTCCCCCATCCGCGTCAACCGCGCTACGGGAGGTCTGCCCGCGGGGCACTTGACTCCCGCCGGGAAGCCGTATACCCTAGGCATCATGCGACGGTGGCGCGACGGCGCGGGAGGACCGTCCACAGGAGGCATCCATGAGCCGTCTGTTCGGGGCCAGGCGATGGGCTGCCGTCCTCGCGCTCGGGGGCCTGTCGGCATGCGCGACGGGGTGCACCTATTTCCACGCCCGGGGCCTCGACGCGCTGGACATGTTTGACGTCGGGATCACCGTCTCGAGCAAGCCGCAGTTCGGGATCTATGCCAACTGCCCGTTCACCGCACCGGGCGGCTTCTCGAAGGTGGACGGCAAGTACATCGGCCTGGGCGGCGGCAAGTTCGGCGTCATGGAGCACCATCAGGACGCTGCCGGCCTGCTGGTGATAGGTCGCGAGAAGGTGGACTGGACGAAGGACAAGGCCGCGGGGGCGAGTGAGAGCGAAGGCGAGGGCGAAGGGGAGATGATGACGGTGGGCCCCTTCGGCCTGGCCGCCGACTCCAAGGGCAACGCGGTCTACAAGCCCCAGTGCGCGCACTACCTCCACCTTGGCTTCGTGGGGCTGACGGCCAATCTGAACTACAAGGAATGGGCGGACTTCTTCGCCGGATGGCTGGGCATCGACATCCGCAAGGACGACGGCCGCGCCACGGCCAAGCGGCCCCAGGAGGAGCGCCTGGAAAGCCTGTCCGCCCAGCTCGCGCGTCCGCGGGGCGGCCTCCAGCTCCTCATCCGCACCGACAAGGAGGCCTACAAGCTCGACGACCCCATCGTGCTGGACGTCCAGCTCATCAATCTAACCGGCCGGCGGCGCATGCGCGGGGATAAGCCCCGGGATCTCACCCTCTACTTCGAGCCCTTCGCCAGAACCCCGGAGGGCGGCTCGGCGGAGTGGCTCTTCAAGTTCTACGTCTACGACGTCTTCAACAGCCAGCCACGGTACCGGAGCCCCCAGTTCGAGGTGCCGCCCGGCAAGCGGGACGCCTACTACCACCACGTCACGATCCCCCCGCGGTCGTTCGTAGGCCGCCGCTTCATCTTCCCCTCGGCGCGCGAGCGCGGCTGGCTCGAGCCTGGCCTCCACTTCATCGTCGTCTCCTACGAGGTCAGCGACGACTACCCCTACGTCATCCTCAGGCCCGAGATGACCGCCCACCAGGCCAAAGAGCTCGGCACCGACCTCGCCTACACCCGTGTCTGGACCGGCAGGGTCTACTCCAACATCGCCACGTTCCGCGTCGAGCGCTCCAAGATCCTCGGCATCTTCTGACCGAGCCTTCGACACCCCGCCCCACCGCCAACGCCTTCAGCAAGCCGCCCTACTTCGTCTCCTCCCGCGGGAGCGGCTTGGCCCAGATGTTGCGGTACCACACGGTCGTGTGATTGCCCTGGAGCATTACGGGGCCGGGCGTGCCGGGTGTGCCGCCCAGCGAGCCGCCCGTATGGCCGGGGACCTCGACCCGGTCCTGAATGAGCTGCCCGTTGAGGTAGACCGTGATCGTGTCGCCGACGATCGTGATGTCGAAGGCGTTCCACTCACCCGCCGGCTTCACGGCATTGACCTTGGGCGCGCTCTTGCCATACAGCCCGCCACAGTCGCCCGTGCCGACCTTCTTCTTGCCGTAGGAGTCGAGGATCTGCACCTCCTTGCGGCCCCGCAAGTAGACGCCGCTGTTGCCGCCCTTGGGGACCTTGAACTCGATATGGAGCTTGAAGTCGAGGAACGTCGCCTCGGTGTAGGCGTCCACCCCTTTGCGCTTCTTCCCATCCTTCTCCCGCAGGTTGGCGAGCACCCCGTCCTCGACCTCCCACGATTCGTTCGTGCCGCGGAACTTCCAGCCCGTGAGGTCCTTCCCGTTGAAGAGCTTGACCCAGCCCTCGCCCGGCTTGAAGTCGCCCTCGCCGGCGCACGCGGCGCCGCCCATGAGCCCTGCCATGACCGCGCCCGCCACGCACCACATCGTCCACCTCATCGCTCGACCTCCTGGCAAGAGGAACCTGCGGCTTCGCCGGACCGAGATGCCCGGCGCTCGTATCTTAGCCATCCACCCGCGGAAGTCAACGGGCCGCCGCGGCAGGGAGTCTGGCCCCGGATCTTGGGGACTGTGGCCCGGTGTTCTGGATCGTCCTCGTCGTCGTCGTCGTCCTCGTCGTCGGTTTGACTCCCGACAACCTCGCAGGCTCAACGCGAAGCGGCCGTTGCCTCCTCCCCAGTGGTCGAGATCTGAGCGCGTCGGTGGTCAAGAGGCGCTACGGCGCCACAATCGACGACGACGACGAGGACGACGAGGACGAGTGAAGAAGGAACCCCAACATCCGGGGTCAGACTCCGCGGCCGGCCGCCTGATTGCAAACGCACAGGCATTCGCTATAATGGCGGGCCACCACCCCATTGGAGAGGCGGCAATGCCCAAGGTGATGCTCTACGAGCCGGTGCCCGAGGCGTGGTTCGACGCCTTCGCCGCGTTCCTGCGCGCGCAGCAGCCCGAGGATCTCGACCTCGAGCTGGTGCAGCCCGAGGACGATGCCGTTGACACGATGCTCGCCACCGTGCCTGAGGCGGACGTCCTGGTGGTGGGCCTGACGGGGCAGCACCGGGCCGTGGTGCGCCATGTGTTCGAGGACGCGGTGCGCCTCAAGCTGCTCCAGAAGCTGGGCAGCCGGGCGCGCGGGATCGACCTGGAGGCGGCCCGCGAGACCGGCGCCCCCGTGAGCCTCGTCCCCGCGCCCGCCCACGTGGCGTGCGCCGAGCACACGCTGATGCTGATGCTTGCGGTGAGCCGGCAGCTCGTCGCCGCCCACCGCGCCGTCACCGGCCCGAGGGGCGTCAAGGCCGCCACAGGCCAGAACGGCCCCGTCTACAACTGGGCGGATCTCGCCGGCATCGGCTACCTCGCCGGCAGGACCCTCGGGCTCATCGGGATGGGCGACATCGCTATCGAGGTGGCCTGGCGCGCTGCCGCGTTCGACATGGACATCCTCTACTACGACCCCGAGCACCTCCCCGAAGACGAGGCCGAGGAGATCGGCGTCACCTTCGCCAGCCTCGACGACCTGCTTATCGACGCCGACGTCGTCTCCATCCATTGCGCCTTGACTGACGAGACCGCAGACCTGCTCGACGCCGAGCACTTGGCGCTGATGAAGCCGACGGCCATCCTCATCAACACGGCCCGCGGCGGCATCGTGGACGAGGCGGCACTCGCCAGAATGCTGCGCGAGCGCAAGCTCGCCGGCGCCGGCATCGACGCCTGGGCCACTGAGCCGCCCTCACGTCTCAACCCCCTGCTCAAGCTCGACAGCGTCGTCGCCACCCCCCACGTCGCCGCCGGCACCCTGCCGCCCACCGCCACCTTCGAGGCCATCTTCCCCAACATCCTCGCCGCCCTCCGCGGAGAGCCCATCGCCGCTCTCCTCACACCACAGCCGCCCCCGCCACCTGCCGACCAGGAGGACGAGGAGACGTCCGATCTCGCCGCCCAGGAAGAGCCGGGCGATGAGCCTGTTGCCGGTAAGGCGACAGACGAGGGCGACGAGGAGCCAAGCGAAGAGGAAGAGCAGGAAGCAGGGGAAGACAGCGGGGAGGAAGAGGAAGAGGGTCAGGGAGAGGAAGAGGGCGGGGACGCGGAGGCTACGGAGCAGTCCTGACCTCACGCACCCGCCGCGCCGCTGCCAACACGTCGTCCGGCGTCACCCCATCCAGACCACCCCGCTCGGGGCTGCCGACCGCGGCAACCCGCCCGCCGCGCGGCGCCCAGCAGCGCGGGTCCGTCGCCCCGAAGACGGCGACTGCGGGCGCCCCGATCGCCGCCGCCAGGTGACTCACGCCGGAGTCATTGCCCACATAGAGCCGACACCGCGCCAGAATGCCCGCGAGCGTCGTGAGATCCGGGCTTTCAACCACCGTGCCGACCCGCTCGCCGATGGCTTTCAGCTTCTCGGCGTCGGCCTCCCCCTCAGCGGGGCCAAGCAGCCAGACGACGGGACGCGCCAGCCGCCGCGCCACCTCGGCGAACCGCTCGGCCGGCCACCGCTTCGCCCGGCCGCCGCTCCCAGGATGCATGGCGACGAAGCCCTCCCCCATCCCCCTGCCGGCCAGGAGCGCGTCGGCTGACGCGAGCCAGGGCGCCTGCGGCGCCAGCCGCGGCGTCCGAGTCACGGCCTCGATGCCCGCCGGCTCGAGCGCCGCCAGCAGATGATCGACCACGTGAACCCCCGCCGGCGGCCGCGCAGGCCAGCGGACCACCCGCCGCACCCCACTGCGCGCCAGGCTCGCGGCCAGGACGCCGCCGTCGCTCCCTCCGTAGCTGATGCACAACTCTGCGCCGGCCACGAGCGGGCATGCCCCGTCGCCGCCGAACAGCGGGACCAGGCGCGTGTCGTCAGAGCCCGCCCACTCCTCCACCAGGCCCGCCTCCGCAGCGAGGCCGAAGAGCGGATGGCCGACGACCATCCGCTGGGCGCCTGGGCTCGCGGCCCCGAGTGCCGCCAACACCGGCAGTGTCACCACCGCGTCGCCCAGCGCCCCCGGCCGCAGCACCACCAGCTTCCCCACGCGCATTCCTCCTGATTCGCCCATGGAGTCTAGCGCCCCAGAGACCGACGTCAAGTCCGCAGGACGCCCCGAGCGACCCGCCGGCCCCCGTTGCGGGCGATGCCGGCATGTTGACGAACGTCAACATGCATTTAAGTCGTGGCTGGTACAGGGCTTAGGCTCGGCGCCGCAGCTCCCCGCCGAGCCGACATGTTGACGGATCACCACATGGGCTGGCCGAGACACACCACGGGCATCGTGTGGAGCCACCTTCATCGGCTCCAGAACACCCCACGCTTCAAGAGCTTACGACGTTTTGCCGGTTGGCCACCGTACCCACTGTGACTGGCACGCCAGTTGCAGCGCGACTACTGAAGGGTGTTGAGTCGCTCTGTGGCTCTGACGATTGTGGGGCGCACTGACGGACCTTGAGCAGGAGGCACGGAGTATGAGGACGCCACGACTCATCCTGATGCTGCTGGTGGGGCTCTCGGTAGCAGCCCTGGTGACGACCGACGCCGAGGCCCGGTCCGTCGCCTACAACTTCAGCCCAGGCCAAGGGGGCAACCAAGGCTTCGGCGGTGAGCTCGGCAACGACTTCACCGTGAACGTGCCGATCCGGGTGACCGAGATGGGCGTGTTCGACGATCTGTCCAACGGCATCGCAGGGGCGCTGACGAGCCAGATCTGGACGCGCAGCGGCAACACCGGGACTCTCGTCCCGGGCACGACGATGGGGTTCACGAACGCCAGCCCAGGCGCCTTGGAAGGCTGTGTCCGCCTCAAGCCCCTGCCCTCCCCGGTGATCCTGCCCGTCGGCACATATACCTTCGCGTCGAACGGACACTCGGGCGCCGACCGGAACCTGAACTCGAACATCGGTGGCTTCCTGCGGTATGCCGACAACGGCTATGGTGCCGTGACGAGCGGACCAGCCACGGCGCCCGGCCTGATCACCATTCAGGGCGCGAAGCGCTACGGCGCGACGGCGAACACCTTCCCGAACGTCCCCAACGGCAACTGGCTCTTTGGCTCGGGCACCTTCGCCTTCGAGCAGGCTTACCCTACTGCCTACACGGTCCAGAACGGGGCCGTCGGCAACCAGGCCTTCGATGGCTCGCTGGGCATGGACTTCCGGACCTACCGGCCGACCATGGTGACGCATCTCGGCGTGTTCGACAGCAGCCAGGACGGGTTGAATCGCGCGATCACCGCGCGCCTGTACGAGCGCGGCCCGGGCAACACTGGCACGGAACTGGCTTCGGTGACGCTCTCGGGCACCGACGGGCAACTGATCGGCGGGACCCGGTACGTGCCTCTGGCGACGCCGCTCTACCTCCCGCGCGGATTCGATGGCACGATGGTGGCCGAGGGGTATGGCGCGGGAGAACCCCTGCTCAATAGCCACGGCGGCGCGCCCACCATGTGGGCGACCTACTCCGGCGACGGGGTCGTCTCCTTTGTGGGCAGTGGTCGCTGGGGCACTGCCGGCCTCTTCCCGACGAACGCGGACGGCGGGCCTGTGGATCGATACGCCGCAGGCAGCTTCATGTTCCAGCCAGTCGGCGACCCCTTGCCCATCGGCAGCATCCAGCCGGTCCCCGTCGCCAACGGGAGCTTCGAGTCGCCGGTCAGGCCACAGCAGCCCGCAGGCGGCTACTGGGGTCCCGCCGACAACTGGACCCACGTCGGCCCGGCCGGCGGAGGGCACTTCCATCCCGCTGCCACGATATTCACTGATCCCATCCCCGACGGGAATCAGGTAGCGTATGTCAACGCCGGGTCCATCATCTCCGACCCGCTGCCAGGGCCGGGCCTCGAAGCGGATACGCTGTATATCCTCGATGTGGACTGGGGGCACCGGACGGACACGCCCGGAACCCTGTACCACTCGATGACTCTGCGCGCCGGGGGCGTGCCGCTGGGCTGGCTCAACGACTCGAACATGCGCAAGGGGCCGCCCGTCGGCCCCGGGCAGTTCGAGCAGAACCGCGCCTACTTCACCGCCAACCACAACGCGGCCATCGGCTCGCCGCTGGACATTAAGCTCGACGGGGGCGCCGGCGGACAGGCGATCTACGACAACGTCCGCGTCACGAAGTTCAGCAACGCGGCTCTCCTCGTGGAGAACGGCAGCTTCGAGATGGACGCCGTGGCGACCAATGACTACAAGCTCGGCGCCATCGGCTGGCAGCACACGACAAGCCCCAACGCCGGCATCGTGGACATGGCCTCGCAGATCACCGCGGCCGACGGGCAGCAGTGCGCCTTCGTCGAGCACGGCGGCAGCCTCACCCAGACGCTCACCGGCATGACCCTCGAGCCCTTCTACCGCTACATCCTGCTGGCCGAGGTAGCCGACCGCGCCTCGACGCCCTTTGCCGGCTACGGGCTCGAGCTGCTCGCGGGCGGCGAAGTGGTGGCCGCTGACATCGATACGAAGGACATCGTCGAGACCCAGGCCTACTTCTATGTCACGGCCGTCGTCGATGTCCTCATCGAGCCCGGCGACCCCCTCATCGGGGAGGAACTGGGCATCCGCCTCACCGCCCCGATCGCTGGCGGACACGCCTACTACGACAACGTCCGCCTTTTCGCCGCCTACATCCCCGAGCCGACGACCCTCGCGCTACTCGGCCTCGGCGGGCTCACCCTGCTGCGGCGGCGCCGGCGCTGACGGTGTGCTGCGGCGTTCATTCGCGCTCAGGAGGCCTCGTCGTGAGAAGAGCATCCCGCGCATTCGTGGGCATTGTGGTCGCGGCAATGGCCCTGGGGGTCGCCGCCGAGGCCGAGGCCCGGCTCATCGCCGCTGATCAGTTCATCATCGGCGCCGACCCCGGCATCGGGGAGTACACCGCCGGCGACCTGGCCTGGAACGCGAATCAGAACCCGACGATCCCCGGCTTCTCCGGCGGCTGGCAGAACGGCACAGCGGCCACGGGCACATGGGACGCCGCGACGAACGGCCTGACCCAAGGCGCCGCGTGCGGCACCGGCGGCGGACGCGTGGCCTACAGCGGCTACGGCGGCGGGGCCCGCCGCGTCTACCGCAACGTCAGCAACCCGCCCAGCTCCAGTGTCTACTACTTCAACGCCCTGCTTCGCCTCGACACCGACAGCGACCTGACCGGCCTCAATGTCGGCGGCTTCTACCGCAACCTGAGCCTGTCGGACACAGCATTCTTCAACAGCAACAGCGCCAGAGACCAGGAGGGCCTCGGCTTCGGCTTCCAGGGCAACGGCAGCCAGATCGACCTCGTCCTGCGCCACCGCTACGACGCCGACCCTGCCCCAGGCAACCAGGGGCACCAGATGCACGTCGATACGCTGCTCCCCGGCGCCCAGGTCGGCGAGACGTACCGGATCGTCGCGAAGCTCGAGATGAACGCCGAGCCCACCACGACCGGCAACGACCGGGTGAGCATCTGGATCAGCCCGCAGGACTTCACCGCCGAAGCCCTCGCGGGGCCGCCGACCATGCAGTTCGTGGACTTCTCGCTGTCCAACACCAACAACCTCGATCGCCTGGTCTTCGCCTCCAACTCGCTCGGCAACCGCGTGAGCTACGACGAGATGCGGCTGGCCACCACGTGGCGCGACGCCGCCGCCCTGCTCTACCACAACAGCTTCGACGGCGCCCAGGGCACCCAGCCGCCGGGCTTCGTGGCCTTCACCCAGGCAGGGATGGAGAGCAGGAACTACGGCAACTCGGAGTACGAGCAGCGCCGCGTCTCCGGCGGCCCAACGGCCATCGCCGCCTACAGCGTCCTCGACGACATCGACCGTGGCGCCTGGCGCGACGTCACCGCGCAAGCCCTCTTCCGCTACTCCGGCGGCGGCAATAACAGAAACGGCTTCATCCTCCGCGCCCGCGACCTCACCGGCGCCTTCCAGGACGGCACGCAGGACTTCTACACGGTGCGCGAGGTGGGTGGCACGCTCGAGGTCTGGCGGTTCAACAACGGCAGCTCCGCGCCGGTGGGCTCCGTGCCCATCCCCGGCGGCGCCTACGGCACGACCGAGCACCTGGTGCAGGTCTCCATCGAGAACATCCCCAACCCCCATACCGACCACGTGGCCATCCGCGCCATCGGCTACAACGGCACCACCGAGGCCAGCGGCGTGAAGTACGACTTCACCTTCACCGACACCTCCACCAACGCCATCACCCGCGCCGGCGGCGTCGGCTTCCGCTCCTACAACGGCAGCAACGGGACCCGCTCGACGTACGACGACTTGCGCGTCTACGCCGACAACCCGCGGCTGCTGTGGTACGACGACTACAGCGACCGCACGGCTCCGCGGATGCAGGTCTTCGGCAGGACTGTCGCCACCTCCGGCGGTACCTACAGCTTCAACCCCGGCGGCACAGCCATCGCCACGATCGACTTCGACGAGTTCACCAGCCTGCCCGAGTGGGAGGACGTGGCGGTCAGCGCAACCATGCGGCTCCACTCCGCCGTTCCCCAGTACAGCGGCCTGATCCTCCGCGAGACCGGCGTCGCCGGCGCCACGGGCAGCGGCGAATACTACATGTACAGGATCAGCCAGCCCAACAGCCGCGCCGAGCTGTGGCGGGTGACCAACGGCAGCACCTTCAGCCTGCTCGACACGGCGGCGCTGACAGCCGCCCAGATGCCCAACCACACGGACATCTTCCTCCAGATGTTCGCCGACACCCTCGATGGCGGCGCCGTCTACCTGCGCGGCGTCCTGTCGCTCGACCCCGACTTCGACGAGATCTTCGGCGTCATCGACTACATGGACTTCTCGCCGGACCGCATCCTCGGCCCGGGCTCGGTCGGCTTCCGCATCGTGGGCAACTCCTACGGCAACTTCGACAACTTCACGGTCGAGACCTTCCAGATCCCCGAGCCGGCCACGCTGGCCCTGCTCGGCCTCGGCGCCATCGGCCTGCTGCGCCGCCGACGCAAGGCATAGCCCCGCCCCCAACCGATCGCAGCCTGCGGGCGGACCCACGACGGGTCCGCCCGTTTCCCTTTGCATTGACGCGGCGCGCCCGCTCGGCTAGAATGGCCGGCGACCCTCGCTCGGCTAGGAGACGGCAGCATGGAACAGGCCGAACTGACGACCGATGTCCTGGTCCTGGGAGGCGGCGGCGCGGGCCTGCGGGCCGCGATCGAGGCGCGACGGGCCGGCGTCGATGTGGTGCTCGCCTCGAAGCAGCCGGCCGGCGGCACGAGCTGCACGGCGCACGGCGCCGGGTATCTCACCTGGTGCGCCGAGGCGGCCCGCGACGAGCTGCGCCGCCAGATGCTCGTCATCGGCGGGTGCGTCAACGACCCCGCCATGCTCGACGCCTTCCTGGCCGACGTGCCGAGCCGCATCCCCGAGCTGACCGAGCTCGGCGTCGCGCTGACGTGCGAGGAGGTGGTCCCCGGGCTCGGCTACTGGCGCACGTCGGGCGGCGAGGGCCGCCATCCCGGCTATGGCCTGACCGGGCCGCTTCGGCAGGCTGCGGACGCGGCGGGGGTCCGCATCATCGACGGGGCCGCGGCGGTTCGACTGCTGGCGGACGGCGGCGCGGTGGCCGGCGCCGCGGTCTACGAGCCTGGCGCCGACCGCCTGCTGTGCATCGGAGCGAAGGCCACCGTGCTCGCCACCGGTGGCGGAGCCGCGTTGTGGAAGCGCTCGGACAACCCGCGCGGCACCACCGGCGACGGCTTCGCCCTTGCCCTGGAGGCGGGCGCGGCTCTGACCCACATGGAGTTCGTCAGCTTCAATTGCCCCGACCTGGTAGCTGTCCTGTCGGGCTCGGCCGACCGCGAGGCCACGCTGGCGCGCGGCTCGGCGCACTACTTCCTCGGCGGCGTGGCGACCGACCCCGACGGACACACCACCCTGGACGGCCTGCTCGCGGCAGGCGAGGTCGCCAACGGCCCCCACGGCGCGGCGCGGCTGGGCGGCGGCGCCTTCGCGGAGATCATCATCTTCGGCGCCCGCGCGGGCGCGGCGGCGGCGCGGCGGGCGGGAGCGGTCCCCACCCCCGCTCTGCCCGACGGCGCGCTGGACGACGAGGTGGCGCGCCTCGCGCGCTGCCGCGCCAGCGGCGGCCCGTCGCCTGCGCAGCTCCGCAGACGCCTCGCCGACATCATGTGGCTCCATGCAGGCCTGCTCAAGGACCGGGCCTCGCTCGAGCGCGCTGCCGGCCAGCTCGAGGCGCTGGCCGGCGACTGCCAACGTACGGCGGCGGCGAGCCCCGACGAGCTGCTGCTCGCCGAGCAGACGCGGCTGTCGTGCCTCACGGGCCTCGAGGTCGTGCGGGCCGCGCTGTGGCGCGAGGAGAGCCGCGGGGCCTTCTGGCGCACCGACCATCCCGCGCCCGACAACGCCCGCTGGCTCGTCCGCCGCACGGTGCGCATCCGCGAGGGCCGACGCGAGGTCGATGTCGCGCCCATCGCCCTTCCCGCAGGCATCGACCTTCCCGAGCCGAAGATTGGCGCCGGCTGTTTCGGGTATCTGCGAGGCGGCGACTGAGCGGCCGGCCGCCACCCCCATCGCCAAGGCACGACGCACACGCCTTGCCCCTTGACTCGACCGACCCTCGCAGGTACAGTCTCTCGCGGCAGTGAGGCAGGTGCTCTCCAAGCGGCTGGGGCAGCAATGGCGGCGTTCCCCACGGAGAAGACACGGACCGACGCGGACGGCTGCCGCGAGACGGTGCTCCAGGCGCCGAGCAGCCACGAGGCCGTCGAGTCGATCATCGACCGCCTCAGCCACGTCATCCGCGGCCTGCCGCTGTCGGATACCGCGCGGTACCGCCTCCAGTTCGTCGTCCACGAGGCGCTCACCAACGCCGTCACGCACGGCAACCGCGTGGACCCCACCAAGCTCGTCACCGCGACCTGCCGGTGTGGCCCCGACCAGGTGACGGTCACCGTCGAGGACGAGGGCGAGGGGTTCGACCCCGGCTCCGTCCCCGATCCGACGGCGGAGCCGAACATCCTTCGGGAGTCGGGCCGCGGCATCTTCCTGATGCGCTCCTATGCCGACGCCTGCCGCTTCGAGAACGGCGGTCGCCGCGTCGTCCTCGTCAAGCGCTACGACCTGCCACACGACGGCCCCCCCGACATCGACTGACCGCCTGGCTCTGGCATCTGGGAGGGTGAGGCCACCGCCGAGCTGCCCGTGCGCGCAGGGGCTGCGCGGCTCGGCAGGAGCCTCGCCCGCCCACCCCCATTCGGGAGGGTTCAGAGCACGCGGGAGATGAAGCACTTGAGGTAGCGGGATTCGGGGCAGGAGGCGGCGACGGGGTGGTCGGCGGCCTGGCCGCGGCGCTCGAGGATCTGCACGTCGCGGCCGACGTCGGTCGCCGCGTCGTTGAGGATCGCCGTGAAGGCCGCCTCGTCCACGTGCTGGGAGCACGAGCAGGAGACGAGGATGCCGCCGGGCTCGAGGACCTGCATGGCCACGAGGTTGATGTCCTTGTAGCCGCGGCTCGCCTTCTCCACGTCGCGGGCCGAGCGGGCGAACTTGGGGGGGTCGAGCACGATCATCCCGAAGCGCTGCTCCTCGGCGCGCAGCCGCCGCAGCTCACCGAAGACGTTGCCCTGGGCGAAGGTGAAGCCAGTCGCCCCGTTCAGCTCGGCGTTGCGGCGGGCCAGCGCCAGCGCGCCCTCGGACATGTCGATGGCCACCACCTCGCTCGCGCCGCCCCGTACGGCGGCGAAGAGGCCGAAGCCCCCCGAGTGGCAGAAGGCGTCGAGCACCCGCCGGCCCCGTGCGTAGGGCAAGACGGCGCGGTAGTTGTCGCGGTGGTCGAGGAACAGGCCGGTCTTCTGCCCGCCCCGAATGTCCACCTCGAAGCGCACACCGTGGATGGTGACGACCAGGGTCTCGGGCGGCTCGGCGCCCCAGAGCGTGCCGACCCGCGGCTCGATGCCCTCGAGCGCCGCCACGTCGGTGTCGCTGCGCTCGAAGATCGCCAGCTCGGGGCAGGCGCGGGCCAGCGCCTCGACGACCATGTCCCGACGCAGCGCGAGGCCGAGCGACAGGAACTGCACGACCAGCCATCCCGCGTAGCGATCGACGATCAGGCCCGGGAGGCCGTCCCCCTCGCTATAGACCAGCCGGTAGGCCTCCGTGTCGGCCGGGAGACCGAGCAGCTCGTGGCGGAGCGCGACGGCGGCGCGCAGGCGGCGCTCGAAGAACCCGCGGCCGAGCTCTTCCTCCTCATCCCACGTCAGCAGCCGCACGCGGATCTGAGAGCGCCGGTTGTAGAAGCCCCGCGCGACGAAATGGCCGCGGTCGTCCACCACGGTCACCACATCCCCGTCAGCGGGCGTGCCCTCCACCCGGCCCACCGACCCGGAGAAGACCCATGGGTGGCCGAAGAAGAACGGCTTCGCCCGATTGTGTCTGAGATGGACGGTGGCCATGGGTCACCTGGCCTGACTGACGTGGGAGGGCGAGGCTCCCGCCGAGCCGCCTTCCGGGAAAGCGCTGCTGCGATTCGCGGCTCGGCAGGGGCCTCGCCCTCCCAGCATCGCAGAAATGAGCTCGGCGGCGCGGTCAGGACGAGCGGGCGCGCTTGCTCGTCTTCTTCTTCCTGGCCTTGGCCGCCCGCTTCCGCCTGCTGCGGCGATCGAAGGCAGCGGCGATGACCTCGTCGAGGGTGTGCACCGGCTGGATCTCGAGCTCCTTGCGGATTTCGGGCGGCACTTCTTCGAGATCCTTGACGTTGCGGGAGGGCAGGATGACCCGCTTGACGCCGGCGCGGTGGGCGGCGAGCACCTTCTCCTTCACGCCGCCGACGGGGAGGACGCGGCCCCGCAGAGTGATCTCGCCCGTCATCGCCACGTCGCTGGACACGGGCCGGCCCGTGAGCAGCGAGACGAGCGAGGTGGCGATGGTGACGCCGGCCGACGGCCCGTCCTTGGGAATGGCGCCGGCGGGGAAGTGGATGTGGATGTCGTGGCCTTTGAAGAAGTCGGGCGCGATGCCGAGGGCCTCGGCGTGGGCGCGTATGTAGCTGAGCGCGGCCTCGGCCGACTCCTTGATCACCTCGCCGAGCTGCCCGGTGAGGGTCAGCCGGCGGTTGCCCTGCATGATGGTGGACTCGATGAAGAGGATGTCGCCCCCCGCGACGGTCCACACCAGGCCGATGGCGACACCCGGCTCGCTGAGGCGCTCGGCGGCCTCCTGCTCGAAGCGCGGCGGGCCGAGGTACTGGGGAACCGTCTTGGCCGTCACGACCGCCTTCTTCTGGCTGCCCCCCGCCACCGCCTTGGCGACCTTGCGGCAGACCCCGCCGATCTCCCGCTCGAGGTTCCGCACCCCCGCCTCGCGGGTGTACTCGCGGATGATGCAGCGGAGCGCCGAGTCCCGGAAGGCGACGTGCCGGCTCGCGAGCCCGTTCTCGTCGACCTGCCTCGGCACGAGGTAGCGTCGGGCGATGACCATCTTGTCGTGCTCGGCGTAGCCGGGCAGCTCGATGACCTCCATGCGGTCGCGGAGCGCCGGCGGGATGGGGTCGAGGAGGTTGGCGGTGGTGATGAACAGGACGCGGCTGAGGTCGAAGGGCACGTCGAGATAGTGGTCGCTGAAGCTGTCGTTCTGCTCGGGGTCGAGGACCTCGAGGAGGGCGGATGAGGGATCGCCTCGGAAGTCGGCACCGAGCTTGTCCACCTCGTCGAGCATGAAAACGGGGTTGTTGGAGCCGATGCGGCGCAGGCCCTGGATGATGCGGCCTGGGAGCGCGCCGATGTAGGTGCGGCGGTGGCCCCGGATCTCAGCCTCGTCGCGGACGCCACCCAGCGAGATGCGGAGGAACTTGCGGCCCATGGCCCTCGCGATGGACCGGCCCAGCGACGTCTTCCCCACGCCCGGCGGCCCGACGAAGCACAGTATCGGCCCCTTGCTCTCCGGCTTGAGCTTGCGGACGGCGAGGAACTCGAGGATCCGGTCCTTCACCTTGGCCAGATCGTGGTGGTCCTCATCGAGGATGCGGGCGGCGCGGGCGATGTCGAGGCTGTCCTCGGTGCTCACGCTCCAGGGCAGCTCGGTCATCCAGTCGAGGTATGTTCGCGCCACGGTGTATTCGGCGGAGGCGGGGGGGATGCGGCCGAGGCGGTCGAGCTCGCGCTCGGCCTCGCGCAGGGCCTCCTCGGGGAGGTGGGCGGCCTCGAGCTTCTCGCGCAGCTCTTCGAGCTCGGCGGCGCGCTCGTCGCCCTGCCCCAGCTCGCGCTGGATGGCCTTCATCTGCTCGCGCAGGTAGTACTCGCGCTGGGTCCTGGCCATCTCGTCGTGGACTTCGCTCTGGATCTTCGACGCCACCTCGAGGGTCTCGACCTCGCGGTTCAGCAGCGAGATGATCCGCTCGAGACGCGCCACCACGTCGGTGATGGCGAGCACCTCCTGGCGCTCCGCCAGCGCCAGACTCAGGTTCGCCGCCACGAAGTCCGCCAGCCGCCCAGGGTCCTCGATGTTTACGACAATGACCTTCACTTCCTCGGGCACGTTGGGCACGAGGGACACCATCTTCTGGAACAGCTCGACGACCGTGCGCTGGAGGGCCTCGAGCCGCAGAGTGTCCTCGACCATCTCCACAAGCGGCTCGACCCGAGCCTGGAGATAGGGCTCCTCGCCGAGGATTTCGAGGATCCGGAAGCGCTGGAAACCGCGGACGATGACCCGCGCCCCGCCGTCCGGCATCTTGAGCATCTGGACCAACAGGCCGGCGGTGCCCACGTCGTAGAGGGAGTCGCCGCCAGGCTCGTCCTCGGATGCCTCGCGCTGGGCCACGAGGCCGAGCGCCTTGTAGTCGCGGAGGGCCACCTCGTCGATGCACGCCAGCGAGCGCCGGCGCAGGACGAGCAGCGGCGCCACCATCTGGGGAAAGATCACCGTGTTCATCAGCGGCAGCAGCGGCAGCACGTCGGGGACGTGGAGTTGATCGGCTGGCGCGCCGACGTCGAGGTCAGGGTCCGGCTCCATAGCGCTCTCTCAGGGGACGGGGGTCAGAGGGACAGCCGCACGGCCTCACCTGGCTCGCGGGCCTCGTCGCACTTCGGGATCGTCACGAGCAGGAAGCCGTCCGCGTAGCACCCGTCGGCCTCCTCGTGCACAACAGAGCCGGGCAGCGGGATCACCCGCTCGAAGAGCCCGTAGTGGACCTCGAGTTGGTGCACCCTGCACTTGCCGTCGAGGCACGGATCACGCCGCACCGCCCGGACCACCAGCGTCCGCGCGTGGACCGTCACCGACAGGTCCTCGACATGCAGCCCAGGGACCTCCATGCGGACCACTACCGCATCGTCCGTCTCATACACGTCCGTCGGCGGCCGCCACAGACTCCCGTAGCGTGTCTCGACGAAGGGATCCGACAGGAACGCATCGTGCGCGAGCCGTTCTAGCTGCACCTCAAGCGTTCGCAGCCGCTGGAGGACACTCACGTCATCTGGCGCCATGGCAACACCTCACTGCTCTGCGCCGAGGAGGATACCCGCGAGACAGCGCCCAGCACGTCGGGGCCACCGACGGGGATCAGCCCGAACTATAGCGCATGGCCGGCCCTCTGTCAAAGGCTCTCTGGCCTGACACGCCCCGGTCTCGCTCACGGCGATCTGTAGCCCTGCAAGGCCGCTATCGCACAGCCCAGGCGCCACACCCCCATCGCCTCCCGACAGCGGCGCCGCCCTACTTCTTCGTCCGGTAGATCACGATCGACAGGATGACCGCCATGGCGCCGAGCGCGATGAGCCAGTAGCCGATCGTGCTCGTCTGCGTCAGCGACATCTCCGTCCCCTCGCGGGTGTACGAGATGCGCAGGACGATGACCAGGACGCCAGCCACGATGCAGGCCACGCCGAAGCCGATCGCGCCCAGCAGGAAGCCGATGCCTCCGCCCGTCTTCGGCGGCTTCGAGGGCGCCTGTGGCCTCTTCTTCCGCTTCTTGCGTTTCTTGCTCACGCCGAGCTCCCACGCTGGGTCGCGCCCTAGCAGCCCGTGGCAGAAGTCCGTTCGGACTGTGTGCGGGTCTTCGGGCCGATCTCCGCGTTGCGAGATCTCGACGAATCCACCGATTCGCCTGCGATCTCGCGCCTTGACCTCGGCCCGAATCCCTCGCACTCGCCTGCGAAGGACTTCTGCCACGGACTGCTAGCTTAGACGGCGCGGCGGCGGAGTCAAGCCCTTCTTCCCCGGCTCCGCCGTAGCGCAGAGACTCACGTCGGACTGGCGCCTTGACTCCTCGCTGGCACCCTGATATCCTCCACCGGGCCTGACGCCTCAGGACACGCCCATGGCCACGCAGCAACATTTCAACGCCACGGCGATCCCGCCGCGCTCGCCGCTGCCGCTCACCGGCGTGTCGAAGCGCAAGCGGTCGATCTTCTACACGCAACTGGCGCGGATGCTGCGCGCGGGCATCTCGCCCGTGAAGAGCCTGACGACGCTGGCGGGCCAGGGCGGCTCGTGGCGTCTGTCGCGCGCCGCGGGGCTGATGGCCGCCCACATCCA
>CAZDNN010000032.1:0-21149 GCA_964506385.1 uncultured Planctomycetota bacterium | reverse complement strand
CGAATCCCTCGCACTCGTCTGCGAAGGACTTCTGCCACGGACTGCTAGGGCGTCGGATTGAGGGCGCGATCCATCGCTGCGCCGAAGTCGGCTGGGTCGAGGGCGCCGCTGTCGTCGAGGTCGCAGGGCCAGGGGCGGCCGTTGCCGACGGTGCCGGGGCGCAGGGTGGCGGCCTTGATGTGGGCGTAGTCGAGACCCGTCGCGGAGCCGCTGCCGTTGACGTCGCCGTCGCGGAGCGTCGCGTAGCTGCCGACAGGGGTCAGTGCGCTCTCGCCCACAGCGTTCTGCGCCCTGGCATGGAACTCGTAGGTCGTGCCGGGGGCCAGGCCGCGGATGCGGACGCCCTCCCAGTCCCTGGCCTCTCGCCACTCGGGCGCGCTGCCCGTCGGGGTGACCTGGGAGGGTTCGCCCTCGACGATGGAGACGAGCCACTCGCTCGTGTCGCCGCTGCCGATGCGGATGGCGAATCGGGTGGTGTCGGGGTTGCCGCCTGTGCCGATGGCGGCGATTCCGAGGGTGCGAGCGGCGGGGCCGTCCTCGTTGAGGGTGCCGTTGTCGAAGGAGTTGGTCACGATGTCGAGGCCGCCGGGCGGTGTGGGCAGATTCCCGCTGACGGTGACGAGAAGGGTGTCCTCGACGTACTCGCCGAGGAGGTCGGTGGCGCGGACGGTGACGGTGACGGAGCCGGTCTGGCCTGGGCTGTAGGTCAGGGTGAGTGTGGTGCCGTCGATGTCTGCGGCGACGAGGCCGGGCTCGTCGGCGAGGCCCGCGGCGGTGGCAAGGTAGCCGACGGTCGCGCGGGTCATGTTCGTGGCGAAGCCGTAGTCGATGTAGTTCGGTGTGTCCACGCTGTCGCCGGCCTCGTGGTAGTAGGGGTTGCTGCCATGGCCGCCCTCGATGAGCAGGGCGGCCTCGAAGCCCTGTGCCTCGAACGAGGCGTGGTCGCTGCCGTCGAGCCTCCCCTCGTCGGAGGGGGTGAGGCCGCCGCCGTAGGTGGTGACGGCGTTGGCGAGGGCCTGCTTTGTGGCGGTGGAGGCGGATCGGCCGTATATGCTGGCCTCATTGCTGCCCTCGTGGTTGTAGGCGATCATGTCGAGGGAGATCATGCCGAGGATGTTGTCGCCGCTGTGGTCGGCGGCGTAGGCGGCGCTGCCGCGGAGCCCCTGCTCCTCGCGGTCGAAGGCGATGAAGACGACGGTCGCCTCGAGGTCGAATAGGCCGAAGACGCGCGCCGTCTCCAGCACGCCGGCCACGCCGCTTGCGTTGTCGTCGGCGCCGGGGTTGCTCACGGAGTCGTAGTGGGCGCCGACGATGTAGATGTCGTCGGGGCGGGTGGTGCCTGTCTGGACGCCGACGACGTTGTAGTAGGTGTTGGAGCTGTAGGTGAAGGGGTCGAGGCTTGTGGCGAGGCCGAAGTCGCCGAGGAGCTGCTCGATGTTGTCGCGTGCGAGGTCGTGCTCGGGGCCGTAGCCGCGGTCGTCGCCGTCGTGGGTGTAGAGCCAGTTGTCGAGGTAGTCGGTGTAGGTGGCCTGGCTCACCTGGCCCACGGCGTCGGCGACGTCGGGTGTCGTGTTGACGACGGCTGAGAGGGTGAGCACGTCGCCCGCGGTGGCGATATCGACGTCGCCAAAGGTGGCGCTCAGGTCGATCTCGGTGGGCGGCGCGTTCTCGGCGACGAGGACGTCGCCGATGGGGACGGCGAGGAAGGGCGGGTCGTTGGTGTTCGTGACGGTGATCGTGACGGTGGTGATGTCGGTGCCGCCGTTGCCGTCGCTGACGGTGTACTGGAAGCTGTCGGGGCCCGCGTAGTCGGGGAGGGGAGTGTAGGTGACGTGGTCGTCGAACCGCGTCGCCGTGCCGTGGGCGGGGGTGGTGACGTGGGCGATCGTGAGGGTGTCGCCGTCGTCGTCCTCGTCGTTGGCGAGCACGTCTATGACGTTGTCGAGGCTGTCCTCGACGACGGTCTCGGTGTCGGGCACGGCCTCGGGCGGGGTGTTGGCGGCTGGGTCGGGGAGGACGGTGATGTAGAGGAGCCTGGTCTTCTTGCCCTCGCCGCCGCCCTCGTCGCTGTACTCGAGGGTCACGTCGTACTGGCCGGGCTCCGTGTAGGCGTGGCTGACGTCCGCGGCGGGCGGGTGGAGCCCGAGGTCGGTCCCGCCGTCGCCGAAGTACCAGGTCCAGATGAAGAGCGGGTAGTCGCGCCGCTGGGTCAGGTCAGTGAAGTTCACGGTGAGCGGCGCGGTGCCGGACAGGGGGCTCCCCTCGAAGTCCACGATGGGGCCGGGCTGGAGGACCTCGATGTAGCGGACCTTCGTCTCCGTGTCCGTGCCGCCGGCGCTCGTGACGGTGAGTGCGACGGTGTAGAGCCCGGGGTCCTGGTACTCGTGCTGTGGGTGCTGGTCGGTGCTGGTGTTGCCGTCGCCGAGGTTCCACTCCCAGGCGGTGATCGTGTCGGGCGCGGACGACAGGTCGGCGAAGGTCACGAGGAGCGGAGCGTCGCCGCTGGTCGTGTCGGCCTCGAAGTCTGCCGTGGGGGCGCCGGGCGCCGCGATCTCGATGGAGAACTGCTTGGCGTCGAAGCCGCCCGAGGTGTCCTCGGCCGTCACGTGGAAGTCGAAGATGCCGCCCTGGGTCGGCGTGCCGGCGATCTGGCCCGTGTTGGGGTCGAGCGCGAGGCCAGGGGGGATGCTGCCCGCCGTCCAGCGCGAGGTGGGCGCCCAGTCGAGCTCGGTCTGGCCGGCCTTGGCGCTCGACATCGTGTAGTGCTCGCCGTCGCCGGCCGAGAGGCCGATGAGGGGGTCGAGGAGCGCGTAGTTGCCGGGACCGTAGTGCATGTCGATCGCTCCGTCGGCGTGGAGCACGACCGTGACGTTCACGGGGAAGGAGAAGCCGAGGATCGAGAGGAAGGCGTCGTCGGCGTTCCAGCGGATGGCGATGGACGCCCCGTCGGGCTGCCACACGTAGACGTCTCTGGGGTTGAGCCAGTCGCCGACGGTGGTCAGGTCGGTCCAGAAGGGGGCGATGATCTTCTTCGCGGCGAAGGTGGCCTTGTCGGGGAACTGGACGGGGGCTGGCTGGGCGGCGGCGAACTCCAGGTAGCCGTTCGAGCAGACATAGACGTGGCCGTAGGTCTGGCCGTAGAAAGGGAAGCCGCCGGGGAAGGCCGCGCTGAGGTCGAGCTGCCAGACACCCTCGTCGCTGTTCCAGTTGCGGGCCGTGCCGCTGGCGACATAGCCGTTGGCGGTCTCGCGCTCGACGTAGCCCTCGGCGGACCAGCTCCAGGTGAACGGCGGCGCGAAGCTCTGGGCGTTGAGCGTCGTCGCGTAGGGCGTGCCGACGGCGCCCGGCGGCAGTGGCGAGGGGGTGGTGATGCGGGTCGCGTAGATGCCGGCGAGCGCCTTGTAGGCGTTGATCCGCAGGCCGGTGACGGTCGTGCCCTTCAGGTCGAACAGCGGGTCGCCCGTCCACATCACGCGGTCGCGTAGCTGCTCGAGGGTGAGCCCCGGCACGTGGCTCTTGACGAGGGCGGCGACGCCGGCGGCGAAGGGGCAGGCCATCGAGGTGCCGTCAAGGAGCTGATACTGGTTGCCCGGCCACGTGCTCCAGATAGACTCGCCCGGAGCGCCGACGTCCACGGAGCTGGCGCCGTAGTTCGAGAAGTAGGAGAGCCCGTCGGCCCCGTCGGTGGACGCGACGGCGATGATGTTCGGCAGGTCGTAGCCGGCGGGATAGGACTTCCAGCCGTCGATCTCCATGCTCTCGTTGCCTGCGGCGGCGCAGAAGAGCACGCCGGCGCCGTTCGCGGCCGCGATCGCGTCGTGGAGCGCCTGTGACCAGGTGTCGCCGCCGTAGGAGTTGTTCAGGATCGTCGCCCCGTGGGCCACCGCGTAGTCGATGCAGGTCGCCGCGTCGCTCTCCAGGCCCATGCCGCTGGAGTTCATGAACTTCAAGGCCATGACCTTGACGGACCAGGCGACCCCCGTGATGCCGACCCCGTTGTTCCCCACGGCGCCCAGGATGCCGGCCACGTGGGTGCCGTGGCCGTGGTCGTCCATCGGGTCGCCCGACGGCGTGCCGTTGACGACGGCGATGCCGTAGACATCATCGATGTAGCCGTTGCCGTCGTCGTCCTCGCCCGGATTGCCGTTGGCCTCGGCGGCGTTCGTCCACATGTTGGCGGCGAGGTCGTTGTGGGTGTAGTCCACGCCCGTGTCGATGACGGCGACGATGACGTCGCTCGAGCCCGTCGCGATGTCCCAGGCCTCGGGCGCATCGATATCGGCGTCGGGGGTGCCGAGCATCTGGCCCTGGTTGTCGAGGCCCCAGCAGCTCTCGAAGTCGGGGTCGTTCGGCACGGTGCGGGAGATGCGCAGATAGTGGTCGCGTTCGGCCCACGCCACGTCGGGCCGCTTGCGGATCGCGGCCAGCACCCCATCGACGTCCGCCCCCTTGCCGAGCTTCACGAGCACGGCGCCCGAAGAGCGGAACCGCCGCGCCACCTTGCCGCCGAGCCCCGCGGCCAGCGCCTTCGCAGCCGCGCCGCGGGCGTCCTCCCGCAGCTTCACGATCAGGTGGTCGCGCTTGTAACGCCGCGTCCGCTCGACCCGTCCCCCTCCGAGCGCACTCAGGCAGCAGCCGAGCACCCAGGCGAGAACCACCGCACTGACGCGTCGAGCCATGGTGGAGGCGCATCCGACAGGAACAGGACCTTCGCCCATACCCAGTATGACCCCGCCGGACGGGGAAGTCAAGGGGCGGCAGCAGGCCGCTATCGCGGCCTCATACAGACGCCGCGCGGCGCAGGGCGGCGACGGCCTCGGGCGGGAGGGCTCGGACGCGGTCGCCGGCGAGGAGGATGATCTCGCAGGCGAGCTCGAAGAAGGCGGCGCGCTGGAGCGCGTCGGCGAGGTCGCGACCGACCGTGACCTGGCCGTGGTGGCAGAGCATGGCCAGATCGTGGCCGCGCATCGCCTCGACCACGGCGTCGGCCAACTCCTCGGAGCCGGGCGGCAGGTACGGCACGGTGGCGACCGGGCCAATGTAGAAGGGCACCTCGAGGATCACGTTGTAGTCCACCGCCGCGGGGTCGCAGCAGGCGAGGGCTGTGGCATGAGGCGATTGGAAGTGGAGGACCACCCGCATCTCGGGCCGCTCGCGCAGGATGCCGGCGTGGAGGCGGGTTTCGTTGGACGGTCGCCGATCGCTCAGGGGCTCGCAGTCGGCGAGGCGGCAGACGACCACCTGCTCCGGCGTCAGCTCCGCCATCCACGCCTTGCTCGCTGTCACCAGCATCCGCTCGCCGTCGATCCGCCACGACAGGTTGCCGCTGCTGCACCGCACGAGGCCATAGGCCCCCACGCGGCGAGCGGCCTCGACGAACTCCGCGATCTGCCCATTCGGAACCGCGTCCATTCCAGCCCTCCATTCGGACGTGCCAGGAGGCCCGCCAATCGCCTGCGGCGGCTGGCCGGCACTTCAGCCCGCTGGATAGTTGCCAGACGGGAGAGGGGCGGCTCGTAGTCCCGCCTTCAGGCAGTCTTCAAGCGAGGGGACTTTCCGCAGATCGACAGCTTGCTGCCGATGTCGTTCGTGCAAGCGCCTACCACCCCTCGGCCAGAATCTCAACGCCGCACAGCAGGGGAGGGCGTCGGCTGCTCGCCGCGGCCTCGAGGCTGATGGTGAGGACGTCGTGGACGGCGACGCCGCGAAACTCCCGGACGATCCCGCGCCGGGCGCCACCCGCCTCTGTGACAACGTCCAGCGCGTCAAGCACCCGCTTGCCCTGGAGGCCGACGGAGAGGATCCGCTCGCCTGGGGCGGCAGCCCCCATCTCACACAGGTGCAGCCGCACGGTGTAGCGGCGGAGATCGCCTTTTCGGGGCTCCGGGTGGAGCACCACGCGCAGCTCGGCGAGACCTTCGAGACCCGACGCAGCTACCCACGGCAGCGGCGCGGCCTCGACCGCGGACGAATGGCGGCGGAAGGCCCGCGCGGGGCCACCCTTGGCCTCGATCCGGATCGCCGGCGTCGGGCCGCCGACGAAGGGCCATTCCAGCCACAGGGCGCCGTCCGGCGCGCGGCGGTCGCCGGGCGCGCCGAGGTTGATGCCGAGGTGCCGCACCCAGGCCTTCGCCTGCTTCTTCTCGCCGAGGTCGTTGAACGTCCAGGTCTCGACATCGGGCATGTGGACGAGGGCGAGGGAGGTCTGGTTCTGGTAGCTGCACGTGCAGGTCCGCGTGTAGTCGGGCGCGTTGAGCACGCCGTTGGCCGCTATGAGGTTCGAGGTGCAGCCGCTCTTGAAGCCGCCGAGGTTGCCTGTGCCGCTCATCCCGTCGAGGTCGGTGTAGCCTGCGGCGCCGGAGCGGAAGGTCAGCAGGTGCTCGCTGGCGACGACGTAGTTGCATCCGTAGTAGCGGTGGTAGGCCCACGGTACTGGCTCGCCGGTGAGCGGGTGCTTGCGCGTCTTCGGCTCGCCGGTGAGGAGGGAGACGGCGGCGCCGGCCCGCACGGCGGCGTTGGTGTAGAGGGTGTCGCCGTGGATCATCAGGGGGCCGGCGTGCTCGATCTGCCTGTCCCAGGCGACGGAGCCGTCGCGGCCGCGATAGGCGATGATGCGCTTCCACGGCTCGCCGTGGACCATGTCGCGGGAGCGGCGGCCCGCCTGGACCAGCAGGTCGCGCGAGGCGGAGTAGCCGAGCCACGTGCCGAAGACGTCCTTCGCCGTCTCCCAGGCCACGCGCCCCGTCCGCAGGTCGAGGGCGAGCAGGCGCGCCTTGGCCTTGGGCCTCTCGCCGCGTCGCTTCAGCGCCTCGACGACCGGCTCGGGCAGGACGTCGATGCAGAAGAGCTTGCCCCCGCCGGCGCAGATCCCGTTGTGGCGGAACCCGTTGGCCGCCTTCCGGCTCCACAGCACGCGGCCCGTGCCTCGGTCCATCACGACGAGCGTCTGGCTCGACGTCACGTCGAACCAGCTAGTCGGCTTGACCTTCAGGCCGTAGTCCTCGTTGAAGGTCGCGAAGGCCGCGCCGGCGATCAGCAGGTCGCCGGTGACACCGAGGTAGGCCCACTCCGGCTTGCGGCCCTCGTCCTCCGGCAGGGAGAAGGTGCCCACCGTCTCCCCCGTCTCGGCATCGAAGGCGACGCACCAGGCGCCGACGGCGACGTAGAGGCGGTCGGCTGCCGCCACGAAGTTCGTGCCGCGGGCGTTGGCGCCGGGCAGGTGGACCTGGTTGTAGCTCGTGGCGAGGGGGTTGGGGTCGTAGCTCTTGTCGAAGTAGATGCCGAAGGTATCGAGGTCGGTCAGCGGGCGCTTCCAGAGCACCTGGCCCGTGTAGACATCGCGGGCGCTCAGCGAGCTCATTCCCTGGATGAAGAGCCTGCCGCCGACAACCTGCTCGGGCGGGCCGTGGCCGTGGCGGGGCAGCACGTCGTGGTGGCTGTTGCCGCCGAACCACAGGAGCCCGAGCGGCAGCTTGACCAGCGTGTCGTCGGACTTCGCCGTGTTTGCGATGTCGCCGTACTGGTGGGTCCAGTCGGCCGAGCCGGGCAGCGGCCCCTCGCGAGCGACGAGCACGAAGCGGCCGAAGCTCCTGACCGCCGCCTGCGGCAGCCCCGCCTGCTGGGCGCGCAGCGCGAAGGCATCGCGGAGGCCGGCGTCCTCGACGGGGAAGCAGGCCACGCCGCCGTAAGGCCGCAGCGAGCGGTAGAGCGCGGGCAGCCACGCCACCGCCGCCTCGATGCCGACCGTCGTCAGGTCGTCCACCACGATGAGCCGCGCCAGGTAGGGCGGGGCGCCGAACGCCAGGGGGTCGCCGACGTGGGCGCTCAGCCGCTCGCCGTAGACGCCCTCGGCGTCCCACCGCCGCCGCAGACGCTCGACCTCGCGGGCGTCGCGGCCGACCGCGATCACCCGGAGCGCCGAGTGGCGGACGAACTCCCGCGCCAGGGTCCGGTCGCGGAGGCCGAACACCAGGCAGTAGCCCGTCTCCACCCCTGTCGTCTTGAGGATGGCCCGCGCCAGGACCGACGCCGGGCGAGCGGGCAGGGGGGTCTTCACCGTGTCGCGCAGGGTTGCCGGGCGCGTGGCGTCGCCGCCGAAGGCGAGGATCCGGCCGTCGAGTGTGACCGCGAACAGGCGGTCGTCGGCGGCCAGCAAGCGCGCGGCCGTGCCCTCCACCGGCTGCGTCCACGCCACCGTCGGCGGGCCGCCGTCCTTCGGCAGATCGAGCGCCGTCACCGAGCCATTGCCGCCCGCATAGAGGCGGCTGCCGGCCTTGATGAGGGCGCCCGTCGCGTCGGCCTTGCACTCCCAGAGGGTCGGGGCCTCGCAGTGGACTTCCTTCACCTCCTCGACCTTGCCCGTCTTGGAGTTCTTCTTCTTCTGGACGGTCGTGACCTTCCGCGTGGCCTTCAGGTCTATGGCGACGATGGGGTTGCCGCTGAGGTAGCAGACGGTGTCGGTGAGGACGGGGTAGGTGGTGCGCCGCCACATGGCGCGCATCTCGCCGGTGGGGAGGTCGTAGAGGCTGGTGTTGAGGCCGCGGTGGTTGAGGAAGAAGGAGCCGATGGCCGACACGTGGGAGCCGCCCTCCCGCTTGCGGTCGGGGCGCTTCGTGCCATCGTAGCCAGGGCTGCCGGCGAGGTGGTAGTAGAGGAGCTGGCCCGTGCGGCGGTCGAGGCAGGCCGGCACCGAGCGTCCGCTCGGCACGATGAGCCGGTCGCCGGCCGCCGCGAGCGCGCCCTGCGGCGCCACACCGCCGAACGATGTCGAGCCCCCGTGTGGGTGATTGAGCCAGAGCGACCCCAGGCCGTCCTGCGTCCAGACGCTCCTGCCCGTCTCGGCATCAACGGCATGGATAAACGTGCCCATGAAGGGCCAGATGCTCGCGGCGAAGTAGATCGTGCCGTCGGCCAGCACCGGGCCGCCGCGCGCCGGCCACGCCGAGACCAGGCGGCCGTTGCCCAGCACCTTCCGGCCGTCCGGGCCGCCGCGGACCCGCCAGAGGAGCTCCCCCGTCGCGGCGTCCAGGCAGCGCAGCCAGCCGTCGTCGCTCACGAAAGCCACGCGGCCCGCCCACGCCACAGGCGGCAGCCGCACGGGGCCGTCGGCGTAGACGCGCCACCGCACGCCGCCCGTCCGCGTGTCCAGCGCCGTCAGCGAGTCGGTCCGGCTCGAGCCGACGAACATCGTGGTCCCAACCACCACGGGCTCGTAGACGCGGTCGAAGGGCATCCTGTCGCGGTTGACGGGGTCCTCCCACGCCGGCTCCAGGCGCGGGAGATCGCGGGTCCACTGGAGATGGACTTCCGGGGGAAGTGCATGCGGCGTCGCGGCGCTCCGGTTCGCATCGCAACGCCACTGGGGCCAGTCGCCGGCTCGCGACGGCACGGCGAGGCACAGGAGCAAGAGGACGGCCTGAACGCGGTCGCGCATGATTGGCGTCACAGAAGCGGCGAGGGCAAGGGAGCCACAGCCCCCTTGCCCTCTGGCTGGCGCGCCCGGAGGGATTCGAACCCCCAACCATTGGATTCGAAGTCCACTACTCTATCCGTTGAGCTACGGGCGCGCGGACTCTCTGGTCCGTAATATAGCAGGCCCGCGCCGGGGAGTCAATCGCGGGGCGGCGCCGCACAGGCCCCCTGCGCTGGCTGTGCCGTCAGGACCTCCTCCGCCTGCTCGACACGATTGCGGCCGGCGCGCTTCGCCCGGTAGAGCATGGCGTCGGCGGCGCGCACGAGGGCGTCAGGGTCGCGGAGGCCGCGATCCACTGTCGCCCCGATGCTCATGGTGACAGGGACAGCCTGGTGGGAGATGGCGAAGGGCTCCGCTGCAACGGAGCGCCGGACGCGCTCGGCCACGCCGGCGGCTTCGCTGAGCGTGCAGCTCGGCAGGACGAAGAGGAACTCCTCGCCCCCGTAGCGCCCCACGGTGTCGTAGGGCCGGATGGTATGGACGAGCCTCGCGGCCACCTCGCGGAGCACGGTGTCGCCGCCGGCGTGCCCGAAAGTGTCGTTGATAGCCTTGAAGTGGTCGATGTCAGCGATGAGGATGCCCAGGGGCGTGTGTTCGCGAGCGGCCCTGGCGCTCTCGCGCTCGAGGGTCTCCAGGATGGCCGCGCGGTTCCACAGTCCCGTCAGCGCATCGCGGGTGGCGCTGTATCTCAGTGCCTCGCGGGCCGCGGTCAGTTCGGCCTGGAGCTCGATGATGCGCCTGCCCGTGGCGAGCCGCGCGCGCAGCTCCAAGGGGTCGAAGGGCTTGACGAGGTAGTCGTCGGCCCCGGCTTCGAGCCCCTCGAGGATGTCCTCCTGCGCGGTCCGTGCGGTGAGCAGCACCACGTAGACGTAGTCGTCCCGCGGCTTGCGCCGCAGCCTCTGGCACAGCTCAGGGCCGGTCATCCCAGGCATCATCCAGTCGAGGATGGCGAGCCGGGGTGCATTCGGTACGTTGAGCTCGCGCCACGCGGCCGCTCCGTCGTTGCAGGAGACCACGTCGTAGCCCCAGCGGGCGACGGCCCCCTCGAGGAGGAGCCGCGAGGTGCGATCGTCGTCGGCGATGAGAGCCTTCATGGCGAGGGTCTCCCGGCGAGCGAGACAAGGCGCGGGCGCAGCCGCGCGAGCTCGGCTTTCAGGCCATCGGCGGCGGCCGGCGCCTGCTCGAGGTGGCCACGACGTGCGAGACGCTCGACGTGAGCGGCAGCGTCGGCGGCAGAAGCGGCGGAGAGGCTTACCGCCGCGCCCTTGATCCTGTGCGCAGCGCGTTCCAGCCCTGCCAGATCCCCGCTGGCGACGGCGCGGTCGATCTCGGGCAGCAGCGCTTCGCAATCCCCGAGGAAGAGCTCGACGGCGGCGCACAGCAGCGTCTCGTCGCCTCCTGCGCGCGCCAGGGCTGCGTCCTTGTCGAACACCGCGGCTTCCGACGGGTCGGCGCTGGCCTCGGGCGGGTCGCCAGCAGCCTCGGCTGCGGGCTGGCCTGCGGGGGAGTCCTGCTCCGGGCGCTGCTCGGGCGCCGGGGGCTCAGGGGTGTCTTCCGCAGCTTGTGGCTTCGCCTCTTCGGCTGCGGGGGAGGCCGGCTGGTGGGGCTGGCTCGGGGGGCACGAGGCGTCGAGGTCGAGCATGCGGACGGAGTCGATGTAGTCGGTGGTGACCACCTGCTTGATGCTGACGAGACGGCGGACGAGCTCGCGGATGCTGTTGGCGGCCTCGAGTGCCGCCGCGAGGTTGCGTTGGCTCCTTTCGTCGAGGGCTTCGTTGTGGAGGGCGAGCTCGAGGTTCCCGATGACTGTGGTGAGGGGGTTGTTGATCTCGTGCCCGAGGGTGACGGCCATGGCGCCTGCGGTGGCCAGCTTGTGGGCCTCGACGAGCGCGTCACTGGCGCGCTTGACCCGCAGTGTGGCGCGGACGCGCGCCAGGACCTCGGCCTCGGCGAAGGGCTTGGAGACGTAGTCGTCGGCGCCGGCCGCGAGCCCGCTCGCGACCTGTTCGGGCTCGCTGAGTGCCGTGGTGAGGATCACGGGCAGGTAGCGCCCGTCGTCCCTCTTGCGGATGCGGCGGCAGACTTCGAGGCCGTCCATCCCCGGCATCATGACGTCCAGCACGACGAGCGCCAGGTCGGGCACGCGGTCCACGATCCGGAGTGCCTCGTGCCCGTCGCGCGCGACGAGCAGGCGGTAGCCCTCGGTCTGGAGAAGCAGCGAGAGGAGACGGCGTGCCTCCGCGTTGTCGTCTACGATGAGGATGCTGGGCGCTGTCTGTGTGTCCTGGCTACGTTCCATCGGAGTCGCTCCCCAACTGGGCGTGGTGCTCGTGGAGTGAAGTAAGGAGATCGGCGAGTGTGTCGATGTCGCCCTGCCTTGCGGCGCTCTCCATGCCCTGGCCGAGGCGGACGAGATGGTCGAGATGGGCATCGGCGCCGGCGCGTGTGAGCCGCTCGGCGATGGCGCCGATCGCGCTGACGTCGTTGATTTCGAGCGCGCTCTCGAGCTCGCCGATGGCGTCCTCAAGGGGGGCGAGGAGCCTGCCGTGGAGGTCGCGCGACAGCGTGCGGATGGCCGCGACGGAGCGCTGGAGCTCGCTGTCGCCACCCGCGTCGGCGCGCGGCGCGGCGTCGGCGTGAGGGGGCGGAGCGTACTGCGCGACCAGGGCAAGCAGGTCATCGGGGTCCACGGGCTTCGAGAGGAACTCATCGCAGCCGGCCTGTCGGCAGCGCTCCTCGTCGCCCCTCATGGCGTGAGCCGTGAGGGCGATGATGGGAACGCGGGCCCCGTCGCCGGACTGGCGGATGAGGCGCGTCGCCTCCAGGCCGTCCATTGTCGGCATCTGGACATCCATCAGGACGACGTCGATGCCACCGCCTCGGACCGCCTCGACGGCCCTCTCGCCGTCCTCGACCGGTCGCACGCGATAGCCCCTCTTCTCGAGGATCTTGCAGATGAGCATCTGGTTGACGGGGTTGTCCTCGGCAAGCAGGATGGTGGGCGCGCCGCTCGTCGATGGGAGCTGGGAGGCGTTGCCCGGCGGTGCAGTGCGCGTCCCGTGGGTAGTGCCGAGGAGTTGTGCCACCAGGGTGATGACATCGGTGATATTGGTCGGGCTCTTGCGCAGGATTCGGTCGTACTGGCCGTTGAGGCGCGCCACGTCGTCGCTCGAGAGATCGCGAGCGGTGTTGATGAGAACTGGGACGTGCTGTGTCGCCTCTCGCTGCCGGAGCTCGGCGAGCAGCTCGAAGCCGTCCATCCCGGGCATGAGCAGGTCCAGGACCATGACGTCGACTCGCTGGCCGCTGTCCACGATGGCGAGGCATTCGGGGCCGCTGGCCGCGCAGAGGGTCTCGTAGCCCGCGCGCGTGAGCGCGTGGCGGAAGCAGTGGAGGACGGCCTCGTGATCGTCAACGACCAGGACGGTGCCGCTCGCGCCGGTGGGATGGCGGAGCGCCTCGATCCGCCGCACGAGGGTCTCCCCGTCCACGGGCTTTTCGATGTAGTCCACGGCGCCGAGGGCGAAGGCCCGTTGCTGCTCGGCGAGCACGGAGCAGACGATGACAGGGATGCCGGCCACATCAGGATCGGCTTTCAGCGCTTTGAGCACCTCGAAGCCGTCCATCACCGGGAGCACGAGATCGAGGACGATGGCGAAGGGCCTGTGGGCACGCACCAGGCCCAAGGCGGCGCTCCCGTTGTCCGCCACGAGCGCGTGAAGGCCCGCCTTCTCCAGGTGCGTGGTGATGAGCACTGCCGTGGTGGGCTCATCCTCGACGACGAGCACGAAGGGCTCGGCGCCCTGGGGAGCGGCCGGGCGAGCGCTGGGTCCGGGCCTGCCTGCGTCGGCGGCTGAGCTGGCGGGGCTGGGCTGCTCCTCCCGCGGATCGGCAAGCCTGGCCTTGATGGTGAAGTGGAACGTGCTGCCCTTGCCTTCCTCGCTCTCGGCCCAGATTCTCCCCCCGAGCATCTCGACGAGGCGGCTCGAGATGGCGAGGCCCAGCCCTGTCCCGCCGTGGCTTCGGGTCATGGACCCGTCGGCCTGGACGAAGGGCTTGAAGATCCTCTTGAGCTTGCTGTCGGGAATTCCCCGGCCCGTGTCGGAGACACTGAAGTGGAGGCGCTCCGCCCCGTCGTCCTGCGCCTCAGCTCGGCGGATGGCTATGGTGACGCCGCCGCGCTCGGTGAACTTGAGGGCATTGCCGACGAGGTTGATGAGAACCTGGCGAAGGCGCGTCGGGTCGGTGGCAGCCAGCCGAGGGGTGTCGGGGTGGGCGTCAACGTCGAGCCGGAGTCCTTTCTCCAGCGCGCGGACCTTCAGCAGGTCGCAGACTCCCTGCGCGATGGCGGTCACGTCAACGAGCTCAACCAGAGGCTCCAGGCGGCCGGCCTCGATCTTCGAGAGATCGAGGATGTCGTTGATCAGCTCGAGGAGCTGCGCGCCGCTCTGGCAGATGATCTCGGCATAGCTGCGCTGCTCGTCGGTGAGGTCCTCCTGGAGCAGGAGCTTCGCAAACCCGAGCACGCCGTTCATCGGCGTGCGGATCTCGTGGCTCATGTTCGCGAGGAACTCGCTCTTGGCCCTGTTGGCCGCCTCGGCCGCCTCGCGCGCCCGCTCCAGGTCGTCGGCCAGGTTGAGCGACGCTTGCCGGGCGGCTTCGAGCTCCTCGGCGCGACGAGCCAACTCCCGGGTCGCGCGCTCGGCCTGATGCCGCGCCTCGACGAGCTCGGTGACGTTGATGAGATTGAGCAACACACCATCGTAGCGGCCATCGCGATAGATGGGCTGCACGCGCAGCATCATCTCGGCGCCGCCGAGACGCCGTTGCAGGACAAGAGGCTCCGAGTGGGGGACATCGCGGAAGCGTTGGAGCTGACCCAGTATGCGCGCGAGAGCGTCCCCTGTGTGAAGCTCCTCGATACGCCGGCCCGCGATGGCCTCCCGGCCCTTCCCGACGAAGCGGCAGAAGCAGTCGTTGACCTCGACGACCACGTTGTCGGCATCGGCGAAGGCGACGCCTTCCTCCATGCCAGCGATCATGGAGCCGAGCTTGGCGGCCTCGCGCCGCACAGCCTGCTCCGCCCGCTTGCGCTCGGCGATCTCCCGCTCAAGATGCGCGGTGCGCTCCGCTACCTGCTGTTCCAGCGCGGCGTGGGACTCGGAGAGCTTCTCGGCCATGCGGTTGAACTCGTCGGCCAACTGCTCGATCTCGTCGCCGGTGCTGATGTGGACGCGGTGGCCGAGGTCGCCGTTGCCGATGCGCACCGACCCGACGTGCAGCTCGTGGATGGGCCTCGAGATCCGCCGCGCAAGGAAGTAGGCCGCTGCGAGCGCGACCGCGGAGGACAGCCCGGCGAAGAGCACGATGGCCGTCCTGAGCCTGGCGATCGGCGCGAATGCCTCACGCGTGTCCATCTCCGCCACGAGGCCCCACCCCATCTCCGGGATGTGGTCGTGCACGCCGAGAACGCGGACCCCGCGGTAGCCCGAGTACACGGACGTCTTGTGCTCGAGCCCCTCGGCGAGCCGGCCCGCGCGCATCGCGGTCGCGTGCGCCAGGTGCTGGCCCGCGTTCCCGGTGTCCACCTTTTGCCTGAGGAACGAGTCTTTCCGGAACCGCGAGGGCGTGATCATGAAGCCATAGCGGTTGATGAGATACGTTTCCCCGGTCTTCCCCATGCCTGTCCGGTCCGTGACGATCTCGTTGAGACCATCCAGGCTGAGCCGTGCAACCAGGACCCCGAGAAGCTCGCCCGAAGCCCGGTCGGCCAGAGGCGCCGAGAGCGCCAGCGAGGGCCGCCCCGTGGTCTTCGAGTGATAGACGTCCTTGACGAACGGGCCGTCCTGCGCCCCCACGAAGTAGGCGTCCATTGACCTGTCCAGTCCAATGTTCCCGGAATCTGTTGACGCGACGACTCTACCGTGGTGATCGAGGAGGAACACCTCGTACACGCCCCCATCAGGGTCCAGGAAGTGCTTCAGTCGCGCGTTCAGGCCCTGTACGACGGTGGCCTGGTCAGCACCATTCGCCTGAAGGCCCCGAAGACCGGCGCTCAGAACGGGCGACGTGGCCATCAGGCGAATTATCTCTCTGCGCTCCCGCAGGAATGTCCGCACGTGCGCGGCACGGGACTGAGCAACTGACTCAAGGTGGGCATCGATCTGCTTCTCCAGGCCGCCCCGGGCGATGCAGTACGCGGTGAGGCTCACTGCCGACACAACAGCGAGCACGCCAAGGACAGCCGTCAGCATGAGCTTGGTGCCGATCCGCATCTTCATCTCGTCGCCTCTCCCATGTCGCCGTCTGCCGTGCCAGCTTTGGCGAAGGCGAGGTCGTAGGGCGGCGGGAGGCCCGCCCTGCGCGCCATCTCGTTGACCTCGCGCTTGAGCTCGATCATCCGCAGCTCGCGGCCGACGGCCAGGCGGTTGAAGCGCTCGAGCTCGGCGAGCGTCTGCCTCAGTTCCTTCTCCGCGCGCTTGCGCTCGGTGATGTCGCGGAGCACGTGGACCATCTGCACCGTCGCTCCGGTGTCATCGTTGATCGGGTAGGCGTGGAGGTCGAACCAGCGGCCGCCGAGGTGCGGCTCCTGGATTTGCGCGTGAACGGCCTCGCCGGTGCGGAAGATCTGGCGGGCCGGGCAGCCAGGGGGCGGGGCATCCGTGCCGTGGATCAGCTTGTGGCACGGCATCCCGACGACGTCCCTGTCCTGCACGACGTCGCGCGCTGCCCTGTTTGCTCGGACGAGCCTGTGCTCGGGGTCACACACGATGACCATGTCCTTGATGGCGTCGAAGGTATCTCGCCATTGCCTCGCCGCCAGGCGTTGTGCCTCCTCAGCGCGCCTCTTCGCCTCACTCATGCGGTGCCGGCTGAGCGCCCGCTCGATCACAGCGGGCAGCAGCTCGAGAAAGCCCCCGTCCACGTCCTTGACGATGTAGTCGCCCGCGCCGAGCTTCATGGCCTCCACGGCCACCGTTTCGTCGCCAACGCCGGTGACCATGATCGTGGGCGGGAGTGGGCCTCGGGAGGCCAGGATGCGGATGACCTCGAGTCCTTCGCGGACGGGCATCGCGTGGTCCACCGCCACGATGTCGTAGGCGCCCGCGGCGTACATGGCCAGGCCATCTTCGCCGTCGTACGCGAGGTCGACGATGTAGCCGGCCTGCTCGAGCCGCTTCTGCACGCGACGGGCCGTGCCCCGGTCGTCCTCCATGTACAGGATGCGGATCGGGTCGGGTGCGGGCATGGCGTTCACTCCCCACCCGGAACGGTGACGACCGAGATGAACAGGCCGAGCTTGCGGATGGCCTCGCCAAACTGCTCGTAGTCCACGGGCTTGGTCACGTAGACGTTGCAGCCCAGGTCGTAGCACCGGGCCACCTCGCGGGCGTCGTCGGTGGTGGTCAGCACCACGACTGGGACGCGCCTGATGCGCTTGTCGCTTTTCATGCGCTCGAGGACCTGGTAGCCGTCGAGCACCGGCATATTGAGGTCGAGCAACAGCAGTAGCGGCGAGGCGTGTCTGCTTCCGGCATACTTGCCCTCACCGAGCAAGTAGTCGAGTGCCTGCTGACCGTCGCCCACGGCGACGATATCGTTAGCGATACCCGCGCGGCGCAGGTTCTTCTCGATCAGACGCGCGTGGCCCGGATCGTCTTCGGCCAGGAGAATGGTCACGTCTTGCAGTTCGCGCACGCTCGCCTCCCTTCTCGATATGGTTGGCGATGGTGAAGGTGAACGTTGTGCCCACCCCCGGCTCAGATTCACACCAGATGCGCCCGCCGTGGCGACGGACCATGGCCTGCACGTAGGCCAGGCCCATGCCTTCGCCTGGGACCTCCTGGCTGCCGGCCCGCCGGAAGGGCGCGAACACTTTGTCCAGATCGGTTGCTGCGATCCCGCGACCGTTGTCGCGGACCCGGAAGGTCGTTTCGCTGCTGCCCTGCACGGCGCTGATCTCGATCTCCCCAGGGCGGCTGGGATCGAGATACATCACGGCGTTGCTCAACAGGTTGCCCAGGATCTGCTCCATGGAGGTCCGGTCGGCGACCACCTGGGGCAGGGGGCCCACGCTCACGCTGACATGCCGCTCCTCGATCTGATGAGCCAGAGCGCCCAGGGTGGCCTCAGCCAGGGCTCTCATGTCAACCTGCTCGAGGTTGAGCTCGCGGTGGCCTGCGCGGGACAGCTCCAGCAGGGCGTTGATGAAGCTGTCCATGCGGGATACCGACGACTCGATGAAGCCCAGCGCCTCCGCGATGTCCTCCTGGGCAGCCGTGGTTGTGGCCTGCCCCCGCTCCTCATCGAGGTGCGGTCCGGCCGCGTCGGTCAGACAATCGATCGCCGCCAGCGCAGAGCGGAGTTCAGCAGCGAAGCCCTTCAGGTTGACCAGCGGGGCCCGCAGGTCGTGGGAGACGATATATGTGAATTGCTTGAGTTCCTCGTTGGCCTGCTCCAACTCGGCGGCGTAGTGCTTCAGGCGGTTTTCGGCCCGCTTACGCTCGGCGATCTCCCTCTCAAGATGCGCGGTGCGCTCCGCCACCTTCCCCTCCAGCAAGGCGCGGGATGCGGAGAGCTTCTCGGCCATGCGGTTGAACTCGTCGGCCAACTGCTCGATCTCGTCGCCGGTGCTGATGTGGACGCGGTGGCCGAGGTCGCCGTTGCCGATGCGCACCGACCCGACGTGCAGCTCGTGGATGGGCCTCGAGATCCGCCGCGCAAGGAAGTAGGCCGCTGCGAGCGCGACCGCGGAGGACAGCCCGGCGAAGAGCACGATGGCCGTCCTGAGCCTGGCGATCGGCGCGAATGCCTCACGCGTGTCCATCTCCGCCACGAGGCCCCACCCCATCTCCGGGATGTGGTCGTGCACGCCGAGAACGCGGACCCCGCGGTAGCCCGAGTACACGGACGTCTTGTGCTCGAGCCCCTCGGCGAGCCGGCCCGCGCGCATCGCGGTCGCGTGCGCCAGGTGCTGGCCCGCGTTCCCGGTGTCCACCTTTTGCCTGAGGAACGAGTCTTTCCGGAACCGCGAGGGCGTGATCATGAAGCCATAGCGGTTGATGAGATACGTTTCCCCGGTCTTCCCCATGCCTGTCCGGTCCGTGACGATCTCGTTGAGACCATCCAGGCTGAGCCGTGCAACCAGGACCCCGAGAAGCTCGCCCGAAGCCCGGTCGGCCAGAGGCGCCGAGAGCGCCAGCGAGGGCCGCCCCGTGGTCTTCGAGTGATAGACGTCCTTGACGAACGGGCCGTCCTGCGCCCCCACGAAGTAAGCGTCCGTTGACCTGTCCAGCCCTATGTTCCCGGAATCCGTTGACGCGACGACTCTGCCCTGGTGATCGAGGATGAACACCTCGTACAGGCACTCATGAAGGTCCAGGAAGTCCCTCAGTCGCGCGTTCAGGCCTTGTACGGCGGTGGCCCGGTCAGCATCACTGGCCTGAAGGCTCCGAAGGCCGGCCCTCAGGACACGTGCCGTGGCCGCGAGACCGACCATCCTCTTGTGCTCCCGCAGGAACGTCCGCACGTGCGCGGCACGCGACTGAGCGATCGACTCGAGGCCGGCGCCGATCTGCTCCCTCAAGCCGTCCCGGGCGATACGATAGGCGGCGAAGCTCACTGCCGACACAGCAACCAGCACGCCGAGGACAGCCGTTAGCATCAACTTGCTGCGGATCCGCATCCCCATCTCGTCGCCACCCCTTTCTCGCCTTGCGGGGTCCGCGCGGGACTGCGCGAAGTACCCAGCTACGGCCTCCTCGTGTCGCAAATGGCATGCCGGGGCGCAGAATTCGCCAGGCGGCCGCCACAGCTCAGCCGCAAAGGCAGGACACGGAGGGACTTGCGTCGGCGGCACCGAACTCTCGGCCGCCCCAGCGCCCCGTGGGATCTGGGAAGGGCGCTATGGAGACGATCACACAACCGCAGGCGGCGCCCGTGGCGGCGTGCGGGGCCTGGCGCGCCACATGTGCCTGGCAGATAACCACTTGCAGCGGCAGCCGACGTGCTGGGGATTCTGCCGAGGCCCCGGCAGGCTTTTTGCACTGACTCAAGTGTGCTACGGCGGCCCTGGCTGTGAGATAGTGACACCGGTGACTCACTGCGCGCGACGAGGCACCACTGGCCCCGCCTCAGGAATGAGGAGGCATGACAATGCCCGATGGCAGCGCGAAGCGGACGAGCGCCGACGCTACCACACCCACAGAGCTGCGGCGGCAGCTCGTCCACGCCCAGAGGCTCTCGGCCGTGGGCAAGATGATCTGCGGCGTGGCGCACGAGCTCAAGAACCCCCTGACCAGCATCCTCGGCTACGCCCAACTCCTGCGCAGGTGCGGCGGCCTGCCTGATGAGGCCAACACGTACATCGGTCGGATCGTCGCCGAGGCACAGCGATGCGAGCACGTGGTCAGCGACCTCCTCAAGTTCACACGCCAGAGGGAATCCGGGAAGGTCACCACCGACTTGAATAGCGTGGTGAGGGAATCGATTGAGCTACTGCGGTACCAGCTCACGACCAACGGCGTTGCAGTCCACGAGGAGTATGCCCCCACCGCGCTCCCCACAGTGGCAGACCCGTACCAGTTGCGGCAGGTGGTGCACAACCTGGTCCAGAACGCCTTCGACGCGATGCGGGAGGCAGGCGACGGAGGGCATCTCACCGTGCGGACGCGGCAGGGAGATAACCGGGTGATCGTCGAGCTGGAGGACGACGGGCCCGGCCTCGAAGATCTCGATAGCGCCTTCAAGCCATTCTATACCACGAAGGATGCAGGGGAAGGAACAGGGTTGGGCCTGGCGGTCAGCCGCAGCATCGTGGAGGCGCACGGGGGCACGATCTCCGCGGAGAACACGGGTCACGGGGCGCTCTTCCGCGTCGAGTTCCCATCCGCGATGCCAGCGCCCGACGCATCGCTGCCCACCGAAGTCCCCAACATGCAGCCCCGCCCGCTGATCGCGAAGATCAAGGAATGCCCGTAGAGGCCCCTGGCAGCCCCGTACAGGCACGCTGGGGCCGAAGGTATCCTGGGTCGCGCAAGGGCCCCGGCGTGGCGTGCAGGCGATTCTGGGGCCTGGCGCGCCGCGCCGCAAGTCACGGCTGCCTCAGTGGTTACGGCTTGTGGAATAGAGCACAAGCTTGAGTGGCCGCTCAGGCGGGCCTGGTCCCGCATAGCGGGAGTGGCCTCGGCCGCGGCCGCCATCGTTCACCCCGCCGCAATCCTCTTCAGCGACGCTCCAGGGCTACGGGCATCGCCGGGCCGCCCGCCGGGCGAGGCAGGGCAAGGATGGACGGGGCCGCCCCCACGTCCTTGAGCTAGAATTGCAGAGTTGGTCAACTCTGCAATTCTAGCATCCCGCGGCACAGGTCCGTCGCAGCCGTCTGTGAAGCATTCGTGGCGGGCCGAAGGCGCAGGAGCGCAGGCCAGTCGGCGGACCCGTCGGGGTCCCGCAACGCGGCGGTCGGCTGGGAGGCCCGCCAGCAGGCCGAGCGGACCTCTGCCAAGGGCTACAGTAGCGACCTGACGGACTGTACGGTCCAATCGACTGGCCACCGCCTCGCGCTGGGGCGCGGCGCTATAGACCGGGCGCCATAGTCGGCGGCAGATGGGCATCAACTAACTGCTCAAGTTGACTGACTTTTCGGAGGCCAAGAAGGCAGAAAACCCTGGAAGAAAGG
>CAZDNN010000031.1:0-21582 GCA_964506385.1 uncultured Planctomycetota bacterium | reverse complement strand
CTACAACGTCATTAACGGCGGCTTTCTCCGCAGCCCCGAGGAGTTCTTCCGAAACCCCATTGCCCGCGAGATATACAAGAAGAAGCTCCGCTATATCATTGCCCGATGGGGCTACAGCCCCCGCATCGCCGGGCTCGAGCTCTGGAGCGAGGTGGACCTGGTGGGCGATTCCTGGGAGTTCCACAACGACCCGGCCGCCGCCGCGCCAAAGGTCGATTGGCACCGCGACATCGCCGCATATCTCGACGGCATCGACCCTTGGGGCCACCTCGTGACCACCCACTTCTCCACCACCTGGCAGCGCATCCAGGAGAGCCTGGTCTCCCTCCCCGGCATCGACTACGTGGTCTGCGACGCCTACAAGCTCGACGGCGGCGGCATCCTGCCCCTTGTCTTCGGCTCCGCGCGGGCATTCAACCGCTTCGGCAAGCCCGGGATGGTCACCGAGTACGGCGGCAGCCCCTTCGGCAGCTCACCAGAGGGCCTCCGAGCCGATTTCCACGCCGGTATCTGGGCGTCCTACATGACCCACACCGCCGGCACCCCGCTCCTGTGGTGGTTCCAGTTCATCGAGAGCGAGGGCCTCTACGACGAGCTCCAGGCCCTCGCGGCCTACCATCGCGGGGAGGACCGCCTCGGGCGGGGTCTCACCCATCGTCTCGTCACCTTTCCCAAGCCCCACCACGATGTCAGCGCAATCGCGCTCCAGAGCCGCTCGACGGCCTACGTGTGGGTCTACTCGCGCCGCTCCATGGAGCTCATGCCCCGCCGCGGGGTCGCCCCGACGTTCGACGGCCTTGTGCTGCGCCTGCGCGGCCTGACCCAAGGGGACTACCGCGTCGAGGTCTGGGACAGCCATGAGGGCCGTATCGTGCAGGTCTCCCTCGTGGCAGCGAAGGGCGGCCACCTCGATGTCCCACTCCCCCGCTTCCGCACCGACTGCGCCCTCAAGGTCAAGCCTGCCGGCGACAGGGCCTCTCGGTCTGAGTGAGGCCGGCGGAGCGGAAGACGTAAGGGTAGAAAAACTTTGGATTTTCGTTGAAAATGGCCCGGGCGAGTGGTAGAATCTGCCGGACAGACGTCTGGTGAAGATACGCCGACGGCCATCTGCGTAAGGCTATACGAATCACGAGCCTTAGCACGACACGGAACGACGTAAGCTCGCGGGAGGCGGATCTCGCGGCCTTTCACCAGCAATGTGCCCGTAGCGCCGGGCTTCCGGCGTGACCCTGTCGGAGAAAGGGGGCGTCAGCATGGGGACGACCACGAAGAAGGAGTTGACGAACAAGATCGCGGAGAAGCTCAAGCAGAAGCAAATGCTCGTCCGCGACATCGTCCAGGAGTTCCTCGACGCCTGCATTGAGGAGCTGGCTGCGGGTAGCCGCCTGGAGTTCCGCGACTTCGGCGTCTTCGAAACGGTCTCTCGCGCTGCCCGCAAGGCCCGCAACCCCAAGACAGGGGAGGTCGTCCACGTCCCGCCCAAGATGGTCGTGGATTTCAAGATGGGCAAGCGCATGCGGATGCGGATCAACGCGGGCATGGAAGGCGAGCCCGAGCCGTCGGCGACGCCTGAGCCGCCCCGGCCCGTGGAGCCCGCGCCACCTGCCGAGCCTGAGCCGCCTGCGCCTCCAACGACGCCCGGGGAGGGCTAGGCCCGCTCCGCGCTGGCGGCTGCCTCTACGAATGCAAAGGCCCTCCCGCAGACGAACCTGCGGGAGGGCTTGCGTTTGACGGTGCACGGTGGCGGAGGCCCTCAGCGCTCGCGATGCAGGGCCTGTAGGATCTGCGGGTCCTCTTCGATGCGGCTGAGCAACTCCAGACGCCTGTCGATCTCCCTCGCGACCACCTCGTGGCGGTTGATCTGCTGCTGGAAACGGACGCCGTCCACGAACAGCCGCGGCAGCTCCTCGGGGGGGGCGTATCGGACCATCCCTGAGACATCCTCCCACTGGCGGCGGAAGTGCGCGAGCCGTTGCGCGACGGCCTCGCGCTGGGCCGTCAGCCGCCGGCGGATCTCGTCGTGCGGCAGGGGCTCGGCGCCGGTGGGAGGCCGCCCCTCGCTGCGCAGGATGAGTGTCTGCCCCGGCCTGAGAGTCACCGTCTCGCCGCGACGGCTGGCGAGCTGGACGCGGGCCCAGCCGTCGTGCGCCCGCAGGGTCACCAGGCCGCGGAAGGAGCCGGACGGCTCGCCCGTCGCGGGCTTTGGGAGCACCTGGACGCTCACGGCGCCGCCCACCGCCGCCACGCGTGCCAGCGGGGTCGTCACGGCGGGGCCTGCGTGCTTGCCGAGTGCTCGCATCACGAGGCCCCCGCGAGCCAGGTGAGCCACCGTGCCGCTGCGCGGGTCCGCGATGCGGACGACCGACGCGGGCTTCATGGCCGCTACGAGCCGCCCCCCGGCCAGCCGCATGACGGCCAGCTTGTTCCCCGTGTCCCTCGGGGTCGCAACCACGTCGCCGTAGCTCAAGGCCGAGCCTTGGGTGGCAGGCTTGGCGCCGACCCGCTCGAGCCGCCCGGGCACCAGCGACGCTGCACGGCCTATCGGCGCGTAGCCCTCGAAGCGGGCCAGCGGCGCGCGGCGCAGGAAGCCGTAGCCCGCCAGCACGAAGAGCGCGGCGGCAGCGGCCATTGCCGCGTAGCGCAGCACGGGATGGGTGATCTGGGGGATCAGCGGCTGGTCGGGCCGCTCCGGCTCTCGCCGCACGCGGGCCATGGTCCGCTCGACGAAGCCATCGGCCGCGCGGACGGAGGCGAGCGCCTCGTCCAGGGCGGCCAGCCGGCGCCGCGCGGCCTCGATGCGGGCCGCGCAGGCCGGGCACTCCGCCGCATGACCTTCGAGCTCGGCCGCCGTCTCGGCGGGCAGCTCGCCGGCAGCAAACAACTCAAACTGGTCTTGGGAGCGTTCGCAGTTCATCGGTTCTCACTCAACGGTAGCATCGCTCAGGCGGTCCAGCCGATCGCGCAGCATCTGGTAGCCTCGCGTCAGCCGGCTGGTCACGGTACCCAGTGCCACCCCGAGGCGGTCGGCGATCTCCTGGCAGCTCAGGCCGTCCATGTGCTTGAGCACCAGGGTCACCCGGTAGCTCTCGGGCAGGCGGTCGAGGGCCTCGAGCAGGAGCTGTGTGGCCTCCTTGCTCTCCGCTGCCTCATCGGGCCGCTGCGGCGGCTCGGCGTCCACGGGGGCATCGGCATCCAGGTCCGCCGGCTGCGCGTCCAGCGACAGATGGCGTCGCCTGGCCCGATGCCAGTCCACGCACACATGGCTCGCGATGCCGAGCAGCCAGGATGAGAACTTCGCGGGGTCCCGCAGGGTGTGGACCCTTCGGAAGCCTCGCAGGAAGGTCTCCTGGCCGAGGTCATCCACCTCGCTGGCCGGTACGCGGGCGGCGATGAAGCTGGCCACCAGGTTCTTGTACCTGTCAATGAGCACACCGAAGGCCTCGGTGTCACCCTCGACCACCTCGTAGACGACAGTGGCATCGGTCGGGGGGCTCTGGTCTTCGGTACTCACGTTGTCCGCCTGTTAAGTCGAGGTAGGGCAGGAGTTTGCTGCAACGAGAATCTGCCTGGCGGGGCCACCCCGCGCATGTGCCGTCACCACAGTAGTTTACAGGGATGACCGCTCGCGTCAACCCCGATTCACGACGGCCTCGCCGCCGCGAGCAGGCGGGGTCAGTCGAGGCCGAGGTCAGTGAGCAGGCCGGCGGCTTCGGCGGCGGCGAGATAGGCGAGGAGGGGACGGACGATTCGGGCGATGGCGAGGCCGGAGGGCGGGGTGAGGACGGGGCGGCAGAGGACGGCGTCGCCGACCTGCCGGAGGTCCGCCGCCGGCCCGGGCGCCAGGCGGAGGCCGCCACTGAGGAGATGGCGGACCAGGGGCTGGCCGGTGTCGAGGTAGCGGGCGTCGCCGGTCAGCGTGCAGGCGTAGGCGAGGGGCTCGAGCAGGAGTGCATCGGCCTGGAGGTCGGGCCACGGGCGCGGGAGGCAGGTGTGGCGCCAGAGGGCCGCGCCGTCGCCGCCGAGGAGAGCGTCGAGCTCGCGCTTGAACAGGTCGGCGGCCCGCTGCTCCTTCGTTGCCTGATGGTAGCGAGCCATGGCGGTGAGGACGACGGCGATGGCGCAGGACTGCTCGTGGCCGCAGCGGGCGGCGCACGAGCAGGAGAGGGTGGTCCGGGCGGCGCAGCGGGCAAGGTGGTCCAGGAGGCGCCGTGCCGCCTCGAGGCATTGGGTGTGGCCGAGCTCGTGGTGCAGGGTGGCGAGGGTGTAGAGCGCCCAGCCGAGGGCCTCGAGGTCGGTCTCCGCCGGGGCCGCGTCGGTGAGCACAGGCACGTGGCGGAGCACGTTCTCCCCGATCCGCCGCGCCGCCAGCAGCGCCGCCCGGCAGCCGGTGAGATGGTGGCAGGCCAGCAGGCCCTCGACCCATTGATGGGCGGGGGTCACGCGCCCGTCGGCGCAGTGGTCGGCGCTCGGGGCGGCGAGGCCGCCGTCGCGGAGGGGGTCCGTGCTGAAGTGCACGTGGTCCACGTCCACCACGTGGCGAACGATGGCCTCGCCCTCGGCAAGATGGCGGGGCAGGCCACTCCGAGCGTAGTGGAGCAGGTAGGCGTAGGCGAGGTCGCAGGCGTTGTTGCTCCAGGTCACGGGGCCAGGCGGGGCAGGGGAGAGGATGGGATGGGGCTCGTCGCCGAAGTGGAGGATGCCCATGGCCCGCGGGCGGCGGTCGAGCGCCTCGTCGAGCGCCACGTCGAGAGGGAGGAGCGCCCTGGACGGGAATCGGCCGCCGAAGGCTCCCGCCTCTTGGTACCAGGACGAAGGCAGACGCGGGCGCAGGGGGCTGCCGAACAGGCGGAAGCGCCGTCCCAGCGCCTCGGCGGCGGCCCGGCCGTTATGGAAGTAGAGCAGCAGTTCGTGGCTCTTGGCCATCCCCTGGTGCAGCCGGAGCGGGGTGTCCTCGGGCGGGTAGAGCGACGCGTCGAGGCGCTCGGGGGTTGTGCTCAGGCGCTTGGGGAACTGCGTTATGCCGTGGCGGATCCCGACGGCGATGCCGCGGCCCTCCTCCGAGCGGTCGAGCCACGGCGTGGCCAGCAGCGCTCCGGGCCTGGCGGGAGCGCCGAAGTCGGGCTCCCGCGGGATATCGAGCGACAGCGCCTGCTCGCCGTGCCGGATGATCGCGCCCGGCCCGCCGCCCAGGCGCTCATCGGTCCCTGCGGTCAGGCGCAGGGGGCCTCGCGGCGCGAGGCCGAAGGCGAGGCCGGCCTCGTGGAGCTCGATGGCTTCCTCGCCCCCACGGTGGATGATCTGGTAGTCGAGCGCGACCCATGGCTTGCCCGACCAGGCGGTCAGCAGCAAATCGAAGTCCAGCCACGCGCGCCCTGCTTCGTCCACGTGGGAGCCCTGGACGCGGATGGCCGTCCGCAGCGGGCCGCCCGCCTCCACGGTGACCGACGGGAGCTTGCAGTTCGACAGGCGGCACGTCGTGCCCGTGAGATCCACGATGTGGAGGTCCGCCGCCTCCTTCGCTCCGAGAAGCTCGGCGCCGTCCAGGTGTACGGTGGCGAAGGGGCGGAGGGGGCGAGTCTGCCAGACGAGCCGCAGCGGGCCTGTATCGATGGTCGTCTCCCGGCGGTCCTCGGAGAGGCTGATGCCGGTTTCATCGAACACCGCCTGGGTAGCGCCCTGGCCGTAGACGAGGCGGAGGGCCTTGGGTCTGCTGGCCGGCAGATCGACCTGGAAGTCCAGCAGCAGCCAGCGCACCGACCCGTCGGGCCACGTGGCGAGCGCCTCGCGCTGGCAGTACAGCTCATCGTCGCCGTCGAACAGGCAGGCATCGCCTGCCTCGCCTAGCGCAGCGGGCGGGAAGGGCACCCCGACGGTGACCGGCTCGCGCTCGAGCGGCCAGGGGAGCCGGGTATCGAAGGTCAGCGGGATCTCGCCGCCGGGCATGGGAGCGGCCTCCTTCGGAGGCGGGTGTTGGATGCTGGATTGCAGATGCCAGATGCCAGTATCCAGCATCCAGCATCCAGCATCCGGTATCCAGCATCCAGCATCCGGTATCCAGAATCACGCTTCAGGCAGTGCCAGAAGCGTCGGGTAGTTGTCGAGCAGCGTGCGCTCGCCGCTGGTCACGGCGGCCAGGGCGGCTGCGACGCGACGGGCCATGGTCGGGACAAAGAGGTCGGCGAGCAGGGCCTTGCTCTCGCTGACCTCCCCCTGCTGGAGCAGGCGGTAGCCGTGGTAGACGTCGATGGCCATGTCGACGAGCGTGCGGCCCACGTAGTCGGTGTAGTCGCGCTCGCCCCGCTTCTTGATGTAGGCGAGGGCCTGCTGGAGCTGCTCGAGGGCTTGCGCCACGGCGGGGGCGTGCTTCGCCGTGCCGCCGGTGTAGGCGCGGGCCGCGAAGCCTTCGAACACGGGGTCGAGGCTGCCGCCGAGCATGGAGGCGAGGGCGGCGACCACCTGGAGCTGGCTCGTGCCCTCGTAGATGTTGGTGATCCGGGCATCGCGGAGCAGCCGCTCGACGGGGTAGTCGCGCATGTAGCCGCTGCCGCCGAGGATCTGGAGGGCGTTGTTGCTCAGCTCGATCGATGCCTCCGAGGCGTAGTACTTGGCGAGCGGGGTGAGGCCCGACGCGATCTTCGCCCATTTCTTGTAATGCTCGCGGGCATCGCGGTCACCCGCGTTCATCTGCGCCTCATACTCCTTCTCGTAGTCCACCGCCACGCCGCAGTCGATGGTGAGGGTGCGGGCGAGCTCGAGCTTGAGCCTCATCCCGGCCAGCATGTCGGCGACGGCGGGGAAATGGAGGATGGCCTGGCCGAATTGCTCGCGCGCGTGGGCGTAGCCGAGCGCCTCGCGATACGCCGCCTCGCAGATGCCCACTCCCTGCGACGCGATGGCCAAGCGGGCGCCGTTCATCAGGTCCATCGTTGCCTTGATCAGGCCGAAGCGCCGGCGGCCGATGAGCCGCGCCGGGCAGTTGGTGAACTGAAGCTCGCAGGTCGGCGAGCCGTGGATGCCGAGCTTCTCCTCGATGCGGCGGACGCGGAGGCCCGGGCCCTTCTCCGCGACGAAGGTAGACAGGCCGCGGCCGTCGCGGGTGCCCTCTTCCGAGCGGGCGAGGACGACGAGGATGTCGGCGCAGCCGTTCGTGATGAAGCGCTTGACGCCGTTGAGCCGCCAGAGGCCCTCGACCTCGGGGTCGGGCGTGGCCTTCAGCATCACGGCCTGGAGGTCAGAGCCCGCGTCGGGCTCTGTCAATGCCATGGCCCCAGTGGCCTCGCCGGTGGCGAAGCGGGGGAGGTAGCGGTCCTTGATCGCGTCGTCGCCGAAGCGGAGGATCGTCTCGGCGATGTCCTGGAGGCCGAATAGGGTCATCAGCGCGGCGTCGGCGCGGGAGACCATCTCGATGGCGGCGGAGTAGACGGTGTGGGGCATGTTGATGCCGCCGTACTTCCGCGGCAGGGTGAAGCCCATGAGGTCGGCCTTCGCCAGCCGGTCGAGCGCCTCGGCGGTGCCCTGTGCGTAGGTGACGACGCCGTCTTCGAGGGTCGGCCCCTCGAGGTCTACGTCCTCGGCGCGGGGCGTGATGAAGTTGCCGGCCACGTCGCCGACGATGCGGAGGGTCTCGTGGTAGTTCTCGATGGCGTCGTCGGCGTCGCGGGGTGCGTAGGGATAGGCGTCGGCCTCGGCGAAGCCGCGCTCGCGCATCGCCGCGATCTCGGCGAGCGGCGCCTGCTCGAGGTTGAACCGCAGGTCCGGGTTGTCGTCGTAGAAGTTGGGCATCGCGGGAACGAGCTCCTATGGCGGCGAGGACGCCGTTGGAGTGGAAGAATGGATGGGTGGATGGATGGATGAATGGAAGGACGAGAGGAGAAGACCATCGATGCGTGCTCTTCCAACCATCCAATCATCCATTCATCCAACCATCCAGTCTCGCTGCGGCCCTCGCGTTGGGGTGCCAGGCGGTCACGCTTTGTGCTTGTATGCCTCGATCATCATCGGGATGACGTCGAAGAGGTCGCCGACGATGCCGTAGTGTGCGAAGGCGAAGATGGGGGCCTCGGGGTCGGTGTTGATGGCCAGGATCTTCGAGGATTCGACCATCCCCGCACGGTGCTGGACGCTGCCGGAGATGCCGGCGGCGATGTAGAGCTTGGGGCGGACGGTGGTGCCGGTCTGGCCGACCTGGTGGTCGCGGCCGATGTAGCCGGCGTCCACGGCGGCCCGGGACGCGCCGACCTCGCCGCCGAGGACGTCGGCCAGCTCGCGCACCAGCTCGAAGCCCTCGGATGAGCCGACGCCGGCACCGCCGGAGACCACGACCTTCGCGCCCTTGAGATTCACCGTCCGCTCGGCCTTGACCCGCTCGAGGATCTTGACGAGCTCGCCCTCGTCGTCGAGGGCGACGGGGACGGGGACGATCTCGCCCGTGCGGGTGGGGTCGGGCTCGGGCATGACCATGACGCCCTCGCGGACGGTGGCCATCTGGGGCTTGTGGTTGGGGGTGACGATGGTGGCGATGATGTTGCCGCCGAAGGCCGGGCGGATCTGGTAGAGGAGGTCCTTGTACTCGGTCTTGGAGACGGGGTCGGTGTGGTCGCCGATCCGGAGGTTCGTGCAGTCGGCGGTGAGGCCGGTGCGGAGGCGTGCGGCGACGCGGGGCGCGAGGTCGCGGCCGGAGGGGCTGGCGCCGAAGAGCACGATCTCGGGCGCCGCGCCCTCGATCACCTCGCAGACCACGCGGGCATAGGGCAGGGTGCGGTAGACCGCGAGGGCAGGGTTGTCGGCGACGTAGACGACATCGGCGCCAGAGGCGATGAGCTGGGCTGGCTGCCTGGCGAGGGTGTGGCCGCAGACGATGGCCGCCACGTGCTGCCCCAGCGCGTCGGCCAGCTCGCGGGCCTTGCTCAGCAGCTCGAGGCTCACGTCGGCGATCTTGCCGCCGTCCTGCTCCGCGAAGACGAGCACACCACCGGTACGCTTCGGCATGTATCGGCATCCTCAATGGATCTCTGATTGCCGGTTTCCGATTGGGAAGATGCGGCTGCCGCTGGCACAATCGGGAATCGGGAATCGGCAATCGGCAATCAGTCGAGCACGTGGTCCTCGATCAATTCGTGCATCAGCCCCTCGATGCCTTCCTGGGTCGGCTCAATGGTCTTGTGGTCGGTGGCGACGAGGGTCACGAAGTCTATGTTCTTGACCTGTGTGGGCGAGCCCTTCTTGCCGCACTGCGCGAGGTCGGCGCCGATGTCGGCCGGCGCCCAGACCGGGATGAGGAGCTTCCTGGCGGCGAGGTCGGCGACGACGGGCTCGACGCGCTGGGCGAGCAGCGTCTTGTCAGGCTTGCCCTTCTCGGGGTCGAGCTCCTGGGCGATCTGCCCGGCGACCTCGAGGGTGGTGCGTGCCTGCTTGTAGTGGGGGACGAGCTTGGCGCGGCGGGCGCGGGGCTCGTTGGCCTCATCGACGACGGTGAGGAGGGCTGGGAGCTGTGCCTGGACGATCTCGTAGCCGCCCTCGATGAGGCGGCGAGCGGTGATGTGCGTGTCGGTCAGCTCGAGGATCTCGGCGACGTAGGTAAGCTGGGGAATGCCCATCGCGCCGGCCACCTGGGGGCCGACCTGCGCGGTGTCGCCGTCGATGGCCTGGCGGCCGGCGAACACGATGTCCACGTCGCCGACCTTCTCGATGCCGCACTTGAGGGCGTAGGCGGTGGCGAGGGTGTCGGCGACGGCGTAGGCCCTGTCGGAGAGGAAGCCGGCGGCGTCGGCGCCGCGCATGAGCGCGTCGCGGAGCTGCTCGGCGGCGCTCGGGGGCCCCATGCACAGGACGGTGATGCGGCCGCCATGCTCGTCGCGCACGCTCAGAGCCATCTCGAGGGCATTGAGGTCCTCGGGGTTGAAGATGGCGGGCAGTGCGGAGCGATTGACCGTGCCGTCGTCGTTCATCGCCTTCGCGGTGATGTTCTTCGTGTCGGGCACCTGCTTGATCAGGACGACCATGTTGAGAGGCATAGGGAGCGGTCTCCGTGGCGGGCTGGGCATTTGCGACTTGCGATTTGCGATTTGCGATTGAGCAGAAGCGGAGACCGCAATCGGGCGGGGCTCAATCGGAAATCGGAAATCGGAAACCGGAAATGGGCTCCTAGCCGGTGAACCTGCCGAGGACGACGGTGGCATTGTGTCCGCCGAAGCCGAAGCTGTTGCAGAGGGCGACGCGGACCGGTGTCTCGCGGGCCTGGTTGGGCACGTAGTCCAGGTCGCACTCGGGGTCGGGGGTCTCGTAGTTGATGGTCGGCGTGATGACGCCGCGTTCGACTGTGAGGGCGGTGACGACGAGCTCGGCGCCGCCGGAGCCGCCGAGCAGGTGGCCGATCATCGACTTGGTGGAGCTGATGGCCACCGTCCTGGCGCGGTCGCCGAGGGCGAGCTTGATGGCGTTGGTCTCCATCTTGTCGTTGAGCTCGGTGGAGGTGCCGTGGGCGTTGATATAGTCCACGTCCTCTGGGCTGACGCCCGCGGATGCCATGGCGTGGCCCATGCAGGCGGCGGCGCCGGCGCCGCTGGGCTCCGGGGCGGTGATGTGGTAGGCATCGCAGTTGGCGGCGAAGCCCAGCACCTCGGCGTAGATGTGGGCGCCGCGCGCGGTGGCGTGCCCGAGCTCCTCGAAGACGAGCATGCCGGCTCCCTCGCCCATGACGAAGCCGTCGCGGTCGCGGTCGAAGGGCCTGCTGGCGCGCTCGGGCTCGTCGTTGCGCTGCGAGAGGGCCCGGCAGGCGATGAACGACCCGATGCCGAGGGGGGTCACCGTGGCCTCGGAGCCGCCCGTGATCATCACGTCAGTGAGGCCGCTGACCACGTGGAGCCAGGCGACGCCGATGGCGTGGGTCGCCGAGGCGCAGGCGGAGACCGTCCCGAAGTTCGGTCCCTTGAACCCGCAGCGGATGCCGATCAGGCCGGCGGAGGCGTTGGCCATCATCTTGGGCACGGTGAACGGCGAGACGCGGCCGGGGCCGCGCTCGACGAGGACGATCTTCTGTTCCTCGACGGTCTCGAGGCCGCCGATGCCGGTGCCGACGACCACGCCGAGGCGACTCGGGTCCTCCTGCTCGGCATTGATGCCGGCATCGCGCACGGCCTCGTCGGCGGCAACGAGGGCGTATTGGGAGTACATGTCGATGCGGCGGGCCTCGCGCGGGGCGAGGACGGGCGCGGGGTCGAAGTCGTGGATCCAGCTCGCGATGCGGACGGGGAAGCCGGTGCTGTCGAACCGGGTGATTTCGCTCACCCCGCTGCGGCCCGCGCAGGCGGCCTCCCACACCGCTTCCTTGCCCCGGCCCGTGGACAGGATAGCGCCAAGGCCCGTGATGACGACGCGGCGCTTGGTCATCACAATGGTCTGCTCCTTCCTCCCGGCCGGCCCGATGGGCAGCGGGGCCGGCGCAGCCGGGCCCGCCACAGGCTCATCGAGCGCGGGTAATATGCGTGTCGATGCATCGAGTGGGACCCCGACCGCAGGCGCGCCAGGAGCGGCCCGCCGTGGGGCACGCGGGCTCTACGCCTTGTGTTCCTCGATGTACCTGATGGCGTCGCCGACCGTTTGGATCTTCTCGGCTTCCTCGTCGGGAATCTGGATGCCGAACTTGTCCTCGAGCTCCATGACCAGCTCGACCGTGTCCAGGCTGTCGGCGCCGAGGTCGTTGATGAACGAGGTCTCCGGGGTCACCTGCTCGGGCTTGACGGTCAGCTTCTCGCAGATGATGTCCTTGACCTGTTGCTCGATGGCAGGGTCTGCCACGCTATGTCCTCCTGGTGAATGAAATCGCTCGCCGCGTAGGGAGAGGGCCTGCTGCCCTCTCGGCCGCTGGTATCTTTCAGACCCTCCGTGCGGAGGGCCGTGCTCACCGTTGAGCGTTGCTGGTCGCCGCGTGCCGGCCGTCCTGGCCGGCGCAAGCAGTCGTCGCTCAGCGGGCCTCCTTTCTCCCACAGTGCACGGGGCTGGGACACGCGGACGGGCCGCAACGAGTCTATTCTATATCGCGAGGCCGCCATCCACCCGCAGGCAGACGCCGGTGATATAGCTGGCGTCGTCGCTGCACAGCCAGCGGACGGCGCGGGCCACATCCTCGGGCTCGCCGAGGCGCGGCAGCGGGATGTTGTCGAGGATGGCCTGCTGGGTCTCCTCGGGGAGCTGGTCGGTCATGGCCGTGCGGATGTAGCCGGGGGCGATGGCGTTCACCCGGATGCCCTTGCTCGCTACTTCCCTGGCCAGGCTCTTGGTGAAGCCGATGATGCCGGCCTTCGAGGCCGCGTAGTTCGTCTGCCCGGCGTTGCCCATCAGGCCGATGACCGAGGCGATGGACACGATGTGGCCCTCGCGCTGGCGCAGCATCTGGCGCACGACGGCGTGAGAGGCCACATAGGTGCCGGTGAGGTTGGTCGCGATGACGGCGTCCCACTGGTCCCTGCCCATGCGCAGGAGGAAGCCGTCGCGGGTGATGCCCGCGTTATTGACGAGGATGTGGACGCCGCCGAAGGCCTCGACCGTGGCCTTGACGATCTCGTTCATCCGCTCGGTATCGCTCACGTCGGCCTGGAAGGCGAGGGCCTCGATGCCCGCCGCCTCGAGCGCCGCCGCTGCCGCCTCAGCCGCCTCGCCGTTGTAGTCGGGCACGACGACGCTCGCGCCGCAGCGGCCGAGCTCTCTGGCAATGGCCAGGCCGATACCGGCGCCGCCGCCCGTGACGATCGCGGCCTTCCCTGCGAGTTCCTTCTCGTCTGCCAAGAGATCCGTCTCCTGATGCGGGACACCGGACTTGCGGTTCCGCCTGGCGGGCCCGTGCCCGGCGCCAACCTATTTCTAGTGATTCAATCGCAAATCGCAAATCAGAAACCGGAAATCGCGCCTACTCGTCCCCCTCATCTCGGGGCGCGAGGTCGCCCGGCTCCCGGATACTGCGGGTTCCGAGGCTGCTGTCGATGCGGCCGAGCAGGCCCGTGAGCACGCGGCCCGGGCCGACCTCGACGAAGCGGCGCACCCCTCGCGCCTTGAGGAATAGCATGGAATCCTCCCAGAGAACCGGGTTGGTGAGCTGCTCGACCAGCAGTTGGCGGATCTGGGTCGCGTCGATGACTGGCTTAGCGGTGACGTTGGCGATGACGAGACCGCGGGGCTGGGAGATGGGCGTGCGGGTCAGCGTCTCGGCGAGGCGCTCGGCCGCGGGCTCCATGAGCCGGGAGTGGAAGGCGCCGCTGACCTTGAGGCGAATGGCTCGGCTCGCGCCGAAGTCCCTGGCGTGCTGGGCGACCCACTCGATGGCGCCGTGGTTGCCGGAGAAGACGATCTGGCCGGGGCAGTTGTAGTTGGCCGACGCGAGGTAGCCGTGGTGGTTTGCGCCGTCGAGGACGTCGTTGACCCGCTCGCGGTCGAGCCCGAGCAGGGTGATCATGCCGCCGGGGTTCTCGCGAGCGGCCGCCTCCATGTACTCGCCTCGCTTGCGGACGAGGACGACCGCGTCCTCGAAGGTCATGGCCCCTGCGTAGACCAGGGCGGTGTATTCGCCGAGGCTCAGCCCCGCGGCGGCGGTGGCCGGCTCCTCGTCCCCGTGGGCGCGCCAGGCCTCGAGGGCGGCGATGCTGACGGTGAGGATCGCCGGCTGGCAGATCGACGTGCGGTTCAACTCCTCGGCCGGGCCATGGAAGCACAGGGAGGCGATGTCGAGGCCGAGCATGTCGCTGGCACGATCGAAGATGGCCTGGGCCTCGGGGCAGGCTGCGGCGAGCTCGCGGCCCATGCCAACGCGCTGCGCGCCCTGGCCGGGGAAGAGGATCGCGAAGCCATCAGGGTCGATATGCACTACCGGAGCCCTCTCTTGCTGTCTCGGCCGCTCACCAGCGAACGACGGCGCCGGCCCAACTCACCCCGGCGCCGAACGTCACCATGACGACGATGTCGCCCGGCGCGAGCCGGCCCTCCTCGTGGGCCTCGTGCAGGGCGACGGGCACCGTGGCGGCGCCGGTGTTGCCGTAGCGGTCAATGTTGACGAACAGGTGGTCCATCTCGATGTCGAGCCGATGGACGACGGCCTCCATGATGCGCTGGTTCATCTGGTGCGGGACGATGAGGCCGATGTCGGCGGGGGTGAGGCCGCACGCGTCCATGCACTCTCGGATCACCTCGACGATCCGCCGCACCGCCAGGTTGTAGACCTTGCGGCCCTGGAGCTTCACGAAGTGGAGACGCTGGTCCACGGTCTCGTGGGTCGCCGGCTGGGACGACCCGCCGGCCGGCATGATCATGGACTCGGGGTTGACCCCGTCCGCGCCCATGGTCGTATACAGGATCTCTCCGGGGGCGCCCGGCTCGGCCGCGGAGACGACCACGGCGCCCGCGCCGTCGCCGAAGAGGATGCAGCTCGTGCGGTCAGTGAAGTCGGTGAATTTGCTCATGACCTCGGTGCCGACGACGAGCACGTGCTCGGCGAGGCCCGAGCAGATCTGGCCGCGTGCCATGGCCATCGAGTAGCTGAAGCCCGAGCACGCGGCGAGGAGGTCGAACGCTGGGGTGGGCACGGCGCCGAGCTTGCCCTGGAGCCAGCATCCGGTGGAGGGGAACATCATGTCGGGGGTCATGGACGCGCAGATGATGAGGTCCAGGTCGGTCGGCGCGATGCCGGCCTCGGCGAGGGCCTGCTGGGCCGCAGGCAGGGCCACGTCGCTGGCGGCCTGGTCGGGCGCGGCGATGCGGCGTTCCTTGATCCCAGTGCGGGTGGTGATCCACTCGTCGCTGGTGTCCACCAGCGCCTCGAGGTCGTGGTTCGTCATCACCTGTTCGGGGAGGTACTTTCCGCAGCCGGTAATGGCTGCGCGGCGCTGGTCGGGCATGAGACTCCTCGTGGCAGCGGGCTGTGGCGTCAGGGGTTGAGGCCCGCGACGATGTGCTCGTTGACGCGATAGGCGGCGGCCTCCGCCGCGCACCGGATGGCGTTGGCGATGGCCCGGCTGTTCGAGCCGCCGTGGGCGATCATGCACGTGCCGTTCACCCCCAGCAGCGGCGCGCCGCCGTGCTCCGAGTGGTCCACCTTCGCCGCCAGCTCTCGCAGGCCGTACTCGACGAGCCTGGCGCCGATGCGGCGGCGCAGGGTGCGCTGGAGGGCTTGCTTGAGCATCGTGAAGATCGCCTCGGCCACGCCTTCGCTCACCTTCAGCAGGACGTTGCCGACGAACCCCTCACACACCACCACATCGGCCACGCCGGTGAAAACGTCGCGGCCCTCGACGTACCCGATGTAGTTGAGCGATGAGTTCTCAAACAGATCGTCCGCCTGCCGAACCAGGGCTGTGCCTTTTGTCTCCTCCTCCCCGATGTTCAGCAGGCCCACCTTCGGATGCTTCCTGCCGTACACGTCCTTGGCGTACGCCGAGGCCATCACACCGTACTGGTAGAGGTGCTCGGGCGTGCACTTGACGTTGGCTCCCGCGTCGATGACGAGGGTGTAGCCCGTCAGCGACGGCATGTCGACGGCGATGCCGGCTCGCTTGACGCCCTCGAGGAGCCGGAGGCGGAGCGTGGCGTGTGCCACGACCGCCCCAGTGTTGCCCGCCGAAACCAGGGCATCGGCCTCGCCATCGGCCACGAGGTCCACGCAACGGGCGATGGAGGAGTCGCGCTTGCGGCGCAGCGCCTCGGTCGGCTTGTCGTCCATGAGCACAACCTGCGAGGCGTGGACGACCTCGATGTGGGGCGGCAGGCCGCCCAGCACGTGCGCCGCCTCCTCGATCTGGTCCCGCATACCGACCAGGATCAGATCGCAGCCGCCGAGGCTTGGAAGGCTCTCGATGGCACCTTCGACCACGACGCCAGGAGCATCGTCCCCCCCCATGGCGTCCACGGCAATCCGCATGCCTTAGGATTCCTCGGAGCTGGCCACCTCGCGGCCGGCGTAGTAGCCGCAGTTGTGACACACCCGATGTGGCAGCTTGGGCGTGTGGCACTGGCGGCAGGGCACCAGTTGCGGTGGCGTCAGGCCCTGGTGGGCGCGGCGCTTGCGTCCGCGCGCCTTGGAGATCTTGTGCTTGGGGTTCGCCATTCCACGCGACTCCTCGGGAATGCCCGCGCCGCTGCGCAGGCTGTGGCAGCAAAGCCAAGAGTCTACCTAAATGGCCCGTTTCTGTCAACCGAAATTGCTCGCGGCCGCCCCTCTGCCCACGGCCCTGCTGCCCGCCAAGTCTCACGAGCCCTTGATCTTGCGACGCGCCGCGATGGCGCGCCCTCACAGCTTGTCCACCCCGTCCGGCGTCCGATACCCCAGGATTGCGACGTGGCCAGTTCGCCTGTGGGGGGCAGCGCGCCGGGGGGTGGCAGGGGGAAGAGGATGGGCCGCTGGAGGACGTGGCCGAGGGTCTTCGTGAAGGCGCGATAGGCCACAGGGACCGTTGACGAGACGTTCGTGGGGCCGGCCAACTTGACCCGCGGCCGGGCCGGCGATACCATAGGGCACCTTCGGCGGCCCGCAATCCTCCCAGAGACACCGCACGTTGCCCATGAGCCACCCGCGCGAAGCCTACCGAGAGGTCATCGACCGCCCCGGCGAGGACGTTCTCCGCGAGCAGTCCGTCACCCTCGAGCAGGGCCTGGCGGCCCAGGAGGTCCGGCGCCGGCGGGAGACGCACGGCGCCAACCTGTTGGCCGCGTTCAGGCCCGAGAGCGCCTGGGCCATCCTCCTTCACCAGTTCAAGAGCCTGGTGGTCGTGCTGCTGGTCGTGGCCTCTGCCGTGTCCTTCGCGTTCGGCGAAGGGCTGGAGGGGACGGCGATCGTGGTCGTTCTCGCCATCAACGCTGCCATCGGCTTCTTCACGGAGCATCGGGCGGTGCGGTCGATGGAGGCGCTGCGGCGGCTGGGCTCGATGACCGCCAAGGTCCGGCGCGGCGGCGAACTGCGCGAGGTGGCCGCCGAGGAGCTGGTGCCGGGTGACATCGTGGTCGTCGAGGGCGGCGACGTGGTGACCGCTGACATCCGCCTTCTGCGGGCCTCGAAGCTCCAGGCCGACGAGTCTGCCCTCACCGGCGAGTCGCTTCCCGCGGATAAGCAAACGGACCCGATCGACGCCAACGCTCCGCTCGCCGAGTGCTCGAACCTGCTCTTCCGCGGCACGTCGGTGACCCGCGGCTCGGGCGAGGGTGTGGTGATCGCCACCGGCATGGGCACGGAGATCGGGCGCATCGCCGCGCTCGCCGCGGGCGCCACGGCGGGGGTTTCGCCTCTCGAGGAGCGGCTCAGCGCGCTCGGCCGCAAGCTCATCTGGGTCACCCTGGGCATCGCCACCATCGTCGCCGTCGGCGGCATCCTCGGAGGCAAAGAGGCCTTTCTGATGATCGAGACGGCCATCGCCCTCGCCGTCGCGACCATTCCCGAGGGCCTGCCCATCGTCGCGACCATCGCCCTCGCGCGCGGCATGTGGCGCATGGCCCGACGAAACGCCCTCATCAACCGCCTCTCCGCCGTCGAGACCCTCGGCGCCACAAGCATCATCTGCACCGATAAGACCGGCACCCTCACCGAGAACAAGATGACCGTCACACAGATTCTCGTTGACCGTGCCGAGGTCGCCGTCACGCGCGACGGCTTTAGCCAGAGCGGTCAGCCCGTCGAGCCGGGCGGCGCTCTCCGTGCCGCGCTCGAAGTCGCCGTGTTGTGCAACAACGCCGCGGCCCGCGACAGCGGCGAGACGGTCGGCGACCCGATGGAGGCGGCCCTGCTGGTCGCCGGCAGGAAGGGTGGGGTCGAGCAGGCGGCCCTGCTCGAGAGGCTTCCCGAGGTGCGCGAGGAGGCCTTCGACTCCGACGTCAAGATGATGGCGACCTACCACCAGGGCGAGGGCGGCATCCGCGTCGCCGTCAAGGGCGCTCCCGAGCCTGTGCTCGAGGCCTGCTCCCACATCCTCGGCCCCCGCGGCCCCCGTGAGCTGACCGACGACGAGCGCGACGCATGGCTCGAACGCAACACGGCCAAGGCCGAGGAGGGCCTCCGCCTGCTTGCCGTCGCTGAGAAGACCGTGGGCTCACACGACGCCGAGCCCTACGAGGGCCTGACCTTCCTCGGCCTGGTGGGCCTGCTCGACCCCCCGCGCGCCGATGTCCGCGAGGCCATCGCCGAGTGCAAGGCCGCCGGTATCACCGTGGTAATGATCACCGGCGACCAGCGGGTCACCGCCCGCAACGTCGCCCTCGCCGTGGGCCTGATCGACTCGCGCGGCGCAGAGGTCGTCGAGGGCACCGAACTCCGCTCCCCAGCGGACCTGCACCGCGACGAGCGCGAGCGGATCCTGAATGCCAGGATCTTCGCGCGCGTGAGCCCCGAGCAGAAGCTCGACCTCGTGACCCTCCACCAGGACGCCGGCCACATCGTGGCCATGACCGGCGATGGGGTGAACGACGCGCCCGCGCTCAAGAAGGCCGACATCGGCGTCGCCATGGGCCAGCGCGGCACCCAGGTGGCCCGCGAGGCCGCCGACATGGTCCTCAGCGACGACGCCTTTGCCAGCATCGTCGCCGCCGTCGAGCAGGGCCGGGTCATCTTCAGCAACATCCGCAAGTTCGTCCTATACCTCATCTCCTGCAACGTCAGCGAGGTCGCCATCGTCGGCCTCGGCTCCCTGCTCAGCGAGAATCTCCCCCTGCTGCCCCTCCAGATCCTGCTGCTCAACTTCGTCACCGACGTCTTCCCTGCCCTGGCACTCGGCGTCGGAGAGGGCGACCCGGCCGTCATGGCACAGCCCCCACGGGACCCCGACGAGCCGATCCTCGCACCGCGCCACTGGCGCCGGGTGATCCTCTATGGCCTGTTGATGACCGGCTCGGTGCTCGGCGTTTTCCTCGTCGCCCTTCGTATGGGGCTCGGCTACGACCACGCCGTCACCATCTCGTTCCTCACCCTGGCATTCAACCAGCTCTTCCACGTCTTCAACATGCGCGACCGCCACGCCGGCCTCTTCCGCAACGAGATCACCCGGAATCCCTGGGTATGGGCCGCCCTGGGCTTCTGTGCGGCGCTGCTCGTCGCCGTCGTGCACATCCCGCCGCTCGCGCGGATCCTCCACGTCGTGCCGCTCGGCATGGCCTCGTGGGGCATGGTCCTCGCCGCCAGCCTTCTTCCCTTGCTCGTCGGCCAGATCGGCAAGCTCATCTACGCCCGCTTCGACTGAGCCGCTCGAATCACGCCGGTGGCAGGCCGACCTGATCGGCTCGTCGATGGTCTGGACCGTTGTCCTCGGCCACCCGTGCGGCCAGAGCCCTGTCATCCGCTGCCATCGGTCCTCCATTGGCCATGACGCCGCGCGGGAGGGGGAGGTCCAGTCGAATGGGGGAGAAGGGTGGCCCGCGCCAGGTCGCGCCGGCCCACGCAGCCAATGCTGGCTAGCTTCCGGCCTCCGCCGCGACCTTGTCGAGGGCGTGCTGGTAGACTTCGTAGTCGTGCGCGCTGAAGAGGACCATGCGGACCTCGTCGACGGCGACGGTCGGTATGGTGCGGATGAGGGTGCGCAGGGCGATGAGGGCGGCGCGGTCGATGGGGAAGCTGTAGACGCCGGTGCTGATGCTGGGGAAGGCGATGGTGCGGCAGCCGTGCTCGGCGGCCAGGACGAGGCTGTTGCGGTAGGCGTCCTCGAGCAGTTCGTCCTCGACGTGGGTGCCCCACCGGTAGACGGGGCCGACGGTGTGGACGACGTGCCTTGCCGGCATGTTGCCCGCGGTGGTGATGACGGCCTGGCCCGTGGGCAGCTCGCCCTGGCGTCCGACGATCTCCCTGCACTCGGCGAGGATGGCCGGTCCGCCGGCGCGGTGGATGGCGCCGTCCACGCCCCCGCCGCCCATGAGCGAGGAGTTGGCCGCGTTGACGATGGCGTCCACCTCCTGGACCGTGATGTCGCCCTGCACCAGCCGCAGCGCGGCGTCGCCGACCTTCAGCTCGGTCATCGCGGGCTCCTCCTCAGCTCACTCCGTCGCGGTCACCTCATCGTCGTCCTCGTCGGCCTCCTGTGGGGCGACTGGGCTGGCGAAGCCGAGGATGTAGGCGATGCGGCCCTCGTCGTTCTGCACGGCGAACAGGCGGAAGTGGCAGCGCTCGACGGTCTGGCGGACGGGCAGGTGCAGGGTGAGGTCGGCCTCGATACAGGCCTCGTCGCCTGCGGCAAGCTGGCTCCAGAGTCGGGCGAATTCAGTGTTGGCGGCAGGGCGCAGGAGAGCGTCCAGGGCGAAGCGGTCGTCGTTGATGCCGAACTGCTGGCGGAAGGCGTGGCTGAACCGCACGGTGTTCTGCTCGATGTCGCCGATGAGGATGGGGGCGGGGGCCTCGCGGAGCAGGCGGTCAAGGAGGCGGGTGGCGGAGGCGAGCTTCTCGGCGCGGCGGCGATCGAAGTCCAGCAGGCGCTGAATGGCGCTCTCGAAGCCAATGCCCACGGCCACCGAGGCATGCTGGCGCGAGGCCTCCAGCGCATCCTCGTAGTCGCCGTTGAACAGGTGGGTGCGCACCTCGCGGATGCCTGTGTAGAAGCGCAGTGCCAGCAGCGCCAGCGCCAGGAGCGCGATGAGTGCCGATGCCGCCAGCACGGTGGCTAGTGCGGGCACCGCCTGAGGCCCTTCCCAGTAGGCGGCTCGGAGGACGATCAGCCCCACCAGTACGCCCAGCGCGTAGACCAGCAGCACGAGCCAGATCCGGGGGCGGCTGAGAAGGGTTCGCCAGAGGCCGCGGAGGCTCACGGGGTCATCCTTTCACCAGGGCCTGGATGTCGTCGTTCTCGCCGGCGAGGATGAGGACATCGCCCTCATTGAAGGTGTCTGAGGGCTTGGGCACGAGCTGGATCTCCTCGCGGAAGACCCGTCGGCCGCGGTCGTCCACATCGGGGATCTGCTTCTTGATCGCCACGATGTTCACGCTGTGGCGCTGGCGGAGCTGTGCCTGCTCGATGGTCTTGCCGATGAGGTGGGCCGGGACGTCGATCTCAACGAGGCTGTGGCCTGTGGCGAGGTTGAAGAAGCGGTGGACCTCGCCGACGCTGAGGGTGGCGGCGAGTGCCTCGCCCATCTCGCGCTCGACGTTGATGATCTTGTCCACACGGATGGCCCTGAGGATCTGCTCCTGGAGCTCGGTGTTGGCCCGCGCGTAGACTCGCGGGACGCCGAGCTGCTTGAGCAGCGCGCTCGTCAGGATGTTGGCCTCGATGCTCGTGCCCATCGTCACGATGGCGACCCGCACCTGGTCGAGGCCCACGGCCCGCAGCGCCCGCTCGTCCGTCGAGTCGAGCACCACCGCCACCGACACCCTGTCCTTGATCTCCTCCACCCGCTCCGCGTTGTGGTCGAACGCCATCACGTCCACGCCCTTGTCCGTGAGCGCCTCGGCGATGGCCGTGCCGAACTGCCCCAGGCCGAAAACCGCTATGCGTGGCATCCGTCAGTCTCCACAAATTGCAGGGGTGGATGACCTGATGGGTGGATGGTTGGACGCTGGATACTCGCAGGCACGGATGTTCCGCCTCTCAGCGAGCATCCAGCGTCCAGTATCGAGCGTTCTTCCATCCATCCACC
>CAZDNN010000030.1:0-21590 GCA_964506385.1 uncultured Planctomycetota bacterium | reverse complement strand
GAGGGGCGAGCCCGTGCCCCGCCGTCTGGACGAGGTCCCGGCGCGCCACATCCGCCAGGCTTTCTGGCGACACCGACGTGACTGGGGCCCCGATAGCGTCTTCAGGGTCAAGTGCGCCCCGCAGTCTCCCAGGGCGCGGCAACTGGACTTCTTCGATCTCGGCTTGATGCGAGCGATTGGCCAAGAGGCAAGTATCAAGCTGAGCGAGTTGATGGAAGAGGTGGTGGCCAAGGGGGTGGCGGCCTGCAAGGAGGGGGGCCGCGACCTGGGGCCCGCCACGTATGCCGAGCTGTTCGCCCTGGTCTTCCGGTTCATCGCCGCGAAGGTGCTTGGTGACCGCGGGCATGACGGCGGCTGGCTCGCGGCGGACGCCCGCAGGGTGCTGGGTCGGGTGAACGGTTACTACTTCCGCTCCCGTCCCGGCCCGCGCGCAACGGCCGACAGAGACGTCCAGGACGTGGTGTGGGAGCGGATCCGCACGGCGTTCCACTTCGAGAACGTCTCTGCGGACGCCCTGGCCTACGTGTATGAGAACGCGCTGATCACCCCCCAGACGCGCAAAACGCTCGGGACGCACAGCACGCCCCCCGAGATCGCCGAGTACCTGGTACGCCATCTTCCGTTCGAGGATCTGCCGGTCGAGCGGCTCCACGTGCTCGAGCCGTGTGCCGGCCACGGCGTGTTCCTGGTCGCCGCCATGCGGCGAGTGCGCGAGCTCCTCGATCCAGGGATGTCGGCACGGGAGCGCCACGACTTCTTCGTTCGCCATCTGACGGGGATCGAGCTGGATGCGTTCGCCTGCGAGGTGGCGCGGCTGTCTCTCATGCTCGCCGACTACCCGAATCCCAACGGCTGGGACATCATTCATGAGGATGTCTTCGCAGGCAACGCGATCGCCAGGGAGATGAGGCAGCACAGCGTCGTGCTCTGCAACCCGCCGTTCGAGGACTTCACCGCTCAAGAGCGCCGGCGGTACGGCGAGAAGATCGAACACGTCGCGAAGCCTGCGGAGCTCCTGTCGCGGGTTCTCACAGCCGGCCCGCCTTCTATGCTCGGCTTCGTGCTTCCCCGAACGTTCCTCACAGGCCGTGCCTTCCGCCCGCTCCACGAGACCATCGCAGGCCGGTACGGTCAGGTGGAGCTTGTCGCTTTGCCTGACCGCGTCTTCCGGCATTCCGGCGCAGAGTCCACGCTGCTGCTTGCCTGGCAACGGAAGCGGACGACAGACAGCGTGTGTCGCGTGCGCTCCTCCGTCGTCTTCGAGGGAGATCGTGAGGCGTTCCTCAGGGATGGGAGTGTGAGTTGGAGCCGCGCCGATGTGACGAGCGCGAAGCCCGCTGCGCTCTGGACGACGCCTTCGCAAGAGGCGTGGGACAGACTCAGCGGGCACCAGACGCTGGGCGATGTCGCGGAGGTGCACCGGGGCATCGAGTTCACGTTGCCTCTGGACGACGAGCATCGCGACAACCTCATGTCGCAGTCGCCGCGGCCCGGGTTCACGAGGGGGCTCCACACGGTCCCAGAGCACCTTGGCGAGATCCTCGTTGTCAGGGGGCACGTGTGGCTCAGGGTGGCTGGGGAGCTGATGAGGCGCAAAGCGCACCTCTTGCCGTGGGACAGGCCAAAGGTAATCGTCAACGCAGCTACGGTCAGCCGCGGGCCCTGGCGCCTTATTGCTTGTCCTGACGCGTCTGGGCTCGTCTGCTATCAGAGGTTCCACGGAGTGTGGCCCAGGGGCGCCTGGCCCGTCAACGCACTGGCTGCCGTGCTGAACGGCCCCGTCGCGAACGCCTACGTCAGAGACCACGAAGGCAAGCGAGACAACCGAGTAGTGACTCTACGAAGGATACCAATACCTGACCTTGATGACACGGCGCTCGAACGTCTAGAAGCTCTCGTAGGCGAGTATCTGGACGTCAGGGGGCAGCCCGATGGCCTTGCCTTGTCCCCGCTGCGCTTGGCGAAGTTGCGTGCGTGCTTACAGCGGATCGACGCGGTTGTGCTCAAGGGCTATGATCTCCCGCCCCGACTGGAGCGCAAGCTTCTTGACCAGTTCACCGGTCTCCGACGCCCGGTCCCATTCCCATTCAATGGCTTCTTCCCTTGCGGTTTCACCGCGTGCATTCCGTATGATGAGTACGTGTCTGAGGGCTTCGGTCGCGCGAGTGCCCAAGCCACGCTGAAGAGGCTCCAGCCGATTCGCGACGAGGCCGTGCACGAGGCCATGGAACACCTCCGCTGGCTCGGCGGGGAGGATGAGTAGCCGTGTCGGACGCCTATCTTCTCGACACGAACATCGCGAGCGCTCTGTGGGATAAGTGCCACGAGAACCACACGGGATTCCGCGAGCGCCGCCGTCGAGCGGAACCTCGTGCTCGTCACGAGCGACAGGTTGACGCACATCCAGGCAGTGGCTGGCGACGACCTGCGCGTCGAGCGCTGGGAGTAGTGAGATCGGCCCGAGGAGGCGAAGTATGTGACCGAGATGGTCCGCCGCCTCGCCGCCCTCCGACTGCTCGAGCCCGCGCTGGATGCGAACTATGAGGCGGTGAAGGCCGATACCTATGCGTTCCCCTCAGCGGGAACGTGATGCTGGACCTGTCCGCCGAAGGCCCGGCGAAGGCGGGTGCCGGATACTGGATGCTGGATACTGGATACTGGATGCTGGATGCTGGATGCTGGATACTGCGGCCTCGGGCTTCCACTCGCGTGGGCCATGGCGTAACGCCAGCGTCCCGCTGGCATCCGGAGAGCCGCCGGGACGGCGGCGTTACGGTGGCGCGCGGCGTATGAGGCGTTTTGGCCGGTGGTGTGCGACCGCTCCGCTGGGGTGGAAAGCGGTGATTCCATCACCGCACTCCATCGAAGACCCCGCTTCGCAAGCAGGCTGCCGTGTCGGGGCCTTTGGAGTGCGGCGGCTTGACGCCGCTCTGGCTTCCTGTGGAGCAGGCCTGTCGCGGTCAGGGCTTGAGGCGCATGGCGACGGCGACGAGGACGATCGCGGCCTTCTCCTCGTCGCTGACGTTGGCCTCGCCGGGCGGGCCGTCGCCCGAGGCCTGCGCGACGTTGTGGGCGATGAGCAGGACCGCACGCTTGAAGTGCATGGCCTCGTCGGGGTCCGACCTGAGGTCGAGGAGGTCGGCCGCCTCGCCGAGCCCCGCCGTCACGGTGCGGGGGTCATCGCCGTAGTCGTTCAGGATGTCCCCGAGGTCCGCGACGATGGATTCGAGGACCTCGCGTATGAGCGGGCACTTGAAGAGGGGGGCCTCGGCCAGCTCCTTCGACAGCGCGGCCATCTCCTGCTTGTCAACGTCCTCGTCCACCCCCGCCACCGCGGTGAACGCCCAGAGCGGGGCAAACTGAAGTGTCTGCCACTCCTCCGTCGTATACGACGCGCGGGTGCTCATGATGCCTCCTCTCCGGCCAGGTTGACGTTCTCTCACTCCCACCCTCGCCAAGCGGCTGCATCGCGTCCCGCCAGGCCGGCAGCAGGCACGAGGGAGCTTCGCTCGCGCAACGCACGCGGGGATTCTACGGCCCATCGACGCACGAGTCAAGGCAGACCCATTGCCGGCAACCCCGCAACAGGAACAAGCTACAAGCTGCAAGGCACAGAAGCTACGAGGCACGAGCGCCGGGCCTCACTTGACAGGCTGGTCATGGCGCGGCATAGTGGATGGGCGATAGCAGGGAACGAGGAGTGTGCGCGTGACGGTCAGGGAGCGATTCTTGGAGTTGGCCGGCCGGGAATGGGAGACGGTGCGCGCGGAGTACGGCGTCCGCCGCATCGGCCTGTTCGGCTCCTGCGTGCGCGGCGAGGCGGGTCCTTCGCGAGGTGGAGTATGCGGCGGGACCCTGAAGTCTGCGTGCGGGACATGCTCGCCGCGATCCGCGAGTAAGTTGCTGGGCTCGACGAGCAGGCCTTCCGCTTGGATCAGCGAACCGTCGATGCGGTAGCCCGGAATCTCGAGGAACGGCGCAACACCACATGACCAGACGACTGCTGCTCCCGGCGCTCTTGATGATCGGACAGGCCGCTCTGTCCGCCGCGGAGCCGAAGAAGGGAACGCCTGACGTGGACATCCTCAAGGGGCTTCGCCAAGGCCATCCGCGCCTGATCGCGCTCGACGCCGATATCGCGCGCGTCCGCGAGATGATCGCGAAGGAGGCGCTGGCGAAGGACTACCACGCGAAGCTGCGCGTGCGGGCGACGCAGATCCTCAAGGAGCCGCTGCTCAAGTACCACGTCATCGGGCCGCGGCTGCTCCACATCAGCCGGCGGGCGGTCGAGCGCATCTACACCCTGGCGCTCATCCACCGCCTCGACGGCGACGCGGAGTTCGCCGACCGCGCCGTCCAGGAGATGCTCAACGTCTGCGCCTTCAAGGACTGGCATCCCTCCCACTTCCTCGACACCGCCGAGATGACCCACGCCGTCGCCATCGGCTACGACTGGCTCTATGGCCGCCTGACGCCCGAGCAGCGCAAGACGGTCGCCGCCGCCATCGTCCGCCACGGCCTGCTCGCCGCCAAGCCCTTCTACGACAAGCGGCGCTGGTGGGTTGCCAGCCGCCACAACTGGAACCAGGTGTGCAACGGCGGGATCGCCGTCGGCGCGCTCGCCGTGGCCGACGAGAAGCCCGAGCTGGCCGCCTACATCATCGAGCAGAGCCGCAAGTCCATCGCCCGCGCCATGCGCAGCTACGAGCCCGACGGCGGATGGGCCGAAGGCCCCGGCTACTGGCACTACGCCACCCGCTACAACGTCTACTACCTCGCCGCGCTCCAGACCGCGCTCGGCAGCGACCTCGGGCTGCTGAAGGAGTTCCCAGGCTTCGCCAGGGCGGGCGACTTCCGCGTCTACTTCGCCGGCCCCATGGGCCAGACCTTCAACTACGCCGACGCCGGCAGCCGCACCGGCCGCGCCCACGAGATGTTCTGGCTCGCCCGCACCCTCGGCCGCCCGCTCTACGCCTGGCACGAGCGCACGCGGCCCGGGCAGGGCGACGCGCTCGACCTCCTGTGGTTCGACCCGCGCGGCCAGGGGCCAAAGGTGGACAAGACCCCGCTCGACCGCTGCTTCAAGGGCGTGGACGTCGCCTTCCTGCGCTCGGCGTGGGAGGATCGCGACGCCGTGTTCGTCGGCTTCAAGGGCGGCGACAACCGCGCCAACCACTCCCACCTCGACCTCGGCACCTTCGTCCTCGACGCCATCGGCCGCCGCTGGGCGCTCGACCTCGGCGGCGACTACTACAACCTGCCCGCCTACTTCGGCCGCAAGCGATGGACCTACTACCGCCTGAGGACCGAAGGCCACAACACCCTCACCATTGCCGGCAAGAACCAGGACCCCCGCGCCAAGGCGCCCATCATCGCCTTCGCCTCGACGCACGCCCGCGCCTTCGCGGTCGCCGATCTCTCGAAGGCATACGCCGAAGCGAAGAGCTGGCGTCGCGGCATCGCGCTGCTCGACCGCCGCGAGGTCCTCGTCCAGGATGAGATCGAGCTCAAGACCAAGGCCGACGTCGTCTGGACCATGCACACCCAGGCTGGCATCGAGACCGATGGCGCCACGGCCACACTCACGCAAGGCAACGACCTTCTCCGCGCCACCCTCCTCGAGCCGCAGGGTGCGACCTTCGAGACCGCCTCCGCCACCCCGCCGAAGCCCCAGGCGCAGAACGAAGGCGTCACCCGCCTCCTCGTCCGGCTGCCCAGCATCTCGCGCACCCGCATCGCGGTCCTCCTCACGCCCTACCGCGGCGACGCTCTGCCGGTCGCCCCCCGGGCGATTGCACCGCTCGAGGAGTGGGCCGAGCAATAGGGGCCGCATGCACGCGCCCTCTGGCCCCTGCGTGGGCCGTCCGGCGTCCATACCGGACCTGACCAGGTCCGGGACCCTCCACAACAGGCCCTCTCCCGGTGGGAGAGGGAGTCGAGTCGGCGCCTGCTGTTATGTTCCCGTTGCGCGAAGCCTGCGCTGGCGCGCTGCGGGCACAGGACTGCCTGACGGGGTTACTCCATACGATCTGTTTTCGGTTTTGCGCGAAACCGGAAATAGATCCTGCTTGCGAGGGAGCGGCGCCGGCGACGGGTCAGCCCACGACTGCCTGGAGGCGGCAGGGAGTCGATAGGGTCAGCAGGCTGTTCGCGGTCGCGGCTTCAGACGGCTGGGACTCCGCACAACAGGCCCTCTCCCGGTGGGAGAGGGAGTCGAGTCGGCGCCTGCTGCTGTGTTCCCGTTGCGCGAAGCCTGCGCTGGCGCGCTGCGGGCACAGGACTGCCTGACGGGGTTACTCCATACGATCTGTTTTCGGTTTTGCGCGAAACCGGAAATAGATCCTGCTTGCGAGGGAGCGGCGCCGGCTCTACGCTCACGTCGGTACACGCCGTGGAGGTCGATCTCGCTCGCGGACGCAAGCGGGTGCTCTGGAGGACGGCGCGCGCCCCTGAGCCGATGCTGCCCCACGAGCCCGAGGCGATCGCGAAGCTGGTCGATGCGGCGCCCTGGCGCGACCTGCCGGCCGGCGAAGCCGAGCAACTCGCCCGGGTCGTCGATTCCTGGCTTGCGGCCAGGCCGCCATCCAGGTACAAGGGCTACATGGCCCTCGGCCACGAGGACGGTCACCTCGAGCAGGTCACGGTGGTGCGAGGCGCGACGACGGTCACGACTGGGGTCAATCCACACGGCTGGGCGCGACGGTCCGACCCGCTGGGCGCGCCGGCTGAGTGGTGCGCGCTGGTCGAGGCCCTCTTCGGTTCCGTGGTGAAGCCCGGCCGACTGATGCCGGCACATTGAAGGAGGACGTCTCATGGCGACGAAGGGCGCGCCCAGGCCTGATCGGCGGGCATTCCTGAGGGGGGCGGCGGCGGGGGTCGGCATGGCGGCGTTGGGAGCGGGGGCCGCGGCGGCGAAGGACACGCCGATGCCGATGATCCAGCTCGGCAAGCATCGGGTGAGCCGGCTGGTGTGCGGGTCGAACCCGCTGCTGGGCTACTCGCACGTGAGCGGGCTCATGAGCCAGATCATGACCGAGTGGTTCACCCACGAGCGCATCGTCGGCCTCATACGGCGATGCTGGGAGGTCGGGGTCAACACGTGGCAGACCTCGGCAAGCGAGAAGGTGGACAAGGCGCTCGCCGCGCTGCGGGGCGACGGCGTGCCGATCCAGTGGGTGTTCCTGGCCAGCCACGAGCACTTCCAGCCCGGGCCGCTCAAGGAGATCATCAAGCGCAACCAGCCCATCGCCATCGTCCACCACGGCGGGGTGAGCGACTCGCTCTGGCGGGCGGGCAAGATCGAGCAGGCACGGGACTTCGCCAAGCGGGTGCGGGACCTCGGCGTGCTGGCGGGCCTGTCGGCCCACAACCCCGACGTGATCCGCCACGCGGAGGATAAGGGCTGGGACCTGGATCTCTACATGACCTGCTTCTACCGCGTGACCCGCAACCACGATGAGCTGAGGCAGGAGATGGGGATGAAGGAGGTGCCCTACGGCGAGATCTACCTGCCGGGCGACCCGGGGCGGATGTGTGAGGTCGTCCGCCAGGTGAAACGGCCGTGCCTCGGCTTCAAGATCCTGGCGGCGGGCCGGCGGTGCGAGCATCCGAAGCAGGTCGAGGGCGCCTTCCGCTTCGCCTTCCAGAAGATCAAGCCGACCGATGGTGTGATCGTGGGGATGTTCCCACGCTTCCGCGATCAGCCGGCCGAGAATGCGGCGCTGACGCGACGCTTCGGCTGAAAAAAGACACCTGGGGTCTTTTCTGTCAGTGGGGCTGGGGTGGTACGGGTGGCTTGTGGGGCGGGAGGTTGTCGAAGAGGCAGTCGTCGTCGAGCCACTGGTAGCGGACGATGTCGCGAATGGGGATGGCCTTGGCGCTGCCGTCGAACATGACGCAGACGGCCTTGCCGCCGTGGCGAGGGACAGGGCGCCACGAGCCGTAGTTGACGCTCGCGCTCTTGTAGTGTGTGGTGCTGGTGTAGGTGTTGTGGAGGGGGAAGCGGACAAAGCCGTAGAAGTTGGTGGTGTTGTTCTCGGTCCAGTCGTTGGGGTCTGTATCGAGGTTGGTGTCGTTGGTGACCTGGCCGGTGTCGCAGAAGGCGATCTGGGCGGATGGGACGGTGATGGCGCTGGTGTGGACATGGAAGTCGTACCACAGGATGGGGATGGGGGCTCGGGCGGAGGTCTCGGCATAGATGGGGTAGTCCACGGGTGTGGCGGAGCCCTTGTACCAGATGAAGTCGGGGCACTTGTCGTTGGGGTAGCAGGCGGCGTTGCCGAAGGGGGCGACGTAGTTGTAGCCGTAGCCGATGATGGACTGCTTTTTGGCGGGGCAGGTGTAGATTTCGCACAGGCGTGCCTGCTCGAGGCGGATGAGGTCGCGGTGCCCGGCGTTGGTCAGGCTGAGGGTGGTGCCGGTCCTGGCCTTGTAGGAGTCCACGGCGCCGGCGGGGCTGGCGGCGGAGTTGATGTAGGGCTGGAAGGCCTCGTACCAGTAGGGGGCGTCCCAGTGGTAGGACCAGTTGTAGTCCCAGGGCTTCTCCTGGTTGAGGTTGTCCTTGGGATGCACGCCGTCGCGGTTGCCGCCGGAGGCCATCCACTGGTCCCAGTCCTTGTTGTAGCTGACGGAGGAGGAGGCGATCTGGCGGAGTTGTGTGATGCATGCAGAGGTCTGCGCGGCGCGCATGCCCATGAGGATGGCGGGCATGAGAAGGGCCGCGAGGATGGCGATGACGGCGATGACGACCAGGAGCTCGATGAGGGTGAAGCCCTGGCGGCCCGCGCCCTTCCGGCCTGCAAGAGATAGCCTGCTCATGACTTGCGACCCCCGTGTGAATGCTCTGCCCCGCCGGAGGCCGGAGAGACTCCGGCTGTCGAACTCATTATATCGCGGTGTCCCTCGCCCTGTCAAGAGGTGGGCGCCGCCGAGTGGGTGGGGTACATGGGGCAGGCGGGGCTCGGCGGCCCCGCCTGCGGTGGATGTCGCGAGTGTGGGCGGGCCTCCTCCTACGGGGCGCCGCGGCGGATGCGGTCGAGGACGTTGGTGAGCTTCTCCTTGTGCTCGAAGTCGGGCTCGAGCTGGAGGGTCTTGGTGAGGTGTCGCGCGGCGCTGGCGCGGTGGTTGCGGGCGAAGTAGATCATGCCGAGGTGGTAGTGGATCTCGGCGCTGCCGGGCATGCCCTCGGCGGCCTGCTGGGCGAGGTCCATGGCCCGTTCGAGGAGCTGGTCTCGGGCCTCGGCCTCCTTGGTCTCTTCCGCCCTGACATGGTAGATCCAGGCCAGTGTGTCGCGGCAGGCGGCGCCGGCGGCGGTGTCGCCGCTGGTGAGGTCCACGGCCTTGGTGGCGAAGGCCTCGGCCTGCTTGATGTCCTTGTGGTCTTCGTCCGAGGCGTAGATCCAGGCCAGGTTGTTGTAGGCGATGGGGTGGGTGGGGTTCTGCTTGATGATTTCCTTGTAGAGGTCTATGGCTTCGGGGATTTTCTTCTGCTGCTGTAGGGTGGTGGCGAGGGCGAGCTTGAGGTCGAGGCTGTCGGGCTTGGCCTTGAGGAGGGTGCGGAAGCAGGCTGCGGCCTGGTCGGGCTTTTTCTGGGCGAGGTGGTGTCGTGCGAGGTGTCTGAGGGCGGGCGCGTAGCCTGGCTGGGCTTCGAGCATGCGCTGGTAGGTGGCGATGGCCTTGTCGGGGTCGGCCATGCGCTCGTAGACGTCGGCGAGCAGGTGGAGGACGGCGAGGTTGTTGGGGAGGGCCTTGAGGAGCGTTTCATAGCGCTCTCGGGCGAGGGTGAGCCAGTTGGCGTCGGCGTAGAGGGCGGCCTGGTTGAGCGCGTTGGCGGCCAGGAGCGCCTGCTCGCCGGGCGCCCCGGCCGTGGCCTTGAGCTTGCCGATGAGGGCGAGGTAGGCGTCGAGGAGCTCCGGCTGGACCGTGACGCTCTTGATGGCCGCGGTGGCCTGGTCGGGCCTGCCTGCGGCCAGGTGGGCGTTGGCGAGCAGGGAGGCCATGCGGGGGTTGTCCGGGCTGGCCTTGCGGGCCGTCTCGAACGCGGCGATGGCCTCGGGGAGCTTCCCCTGGAGCTGGAGGGCCGTGCCGCGTGCCAGGTGGAGGCCCGGGGCGTCCTGCTTGGCGATGGCCGCGTCGATGAGTCGGATGGCGTCGGGCAGCCTGTCCTTGTGGATGTAGATGACAGCGAGGTCGTAGGCGCCGAGGAGGTGGGGGGTGGCCTTGACGAGGGTCTCGAGCTGGTCCTGGGCCTTGTCGATCTCGCCGAGTCGCTTGTAGAAGGAGACGAGGGAGGCCCGGACGGCTGGGACGGCGGTGGCCTGTTGGCCGAGCAGGTCGGAGAGGGCGGCGATGGCGGCGGTGTGGTCGCCGCTGGCGAAGCGCGCCTCGGCGATGGCGACGCGGGCGCGCAGGTCGTTGGGATTGGTCTTCACGACGTCCTGGTACTCGGCGATGGCCTTGTCGTACTGCTTGCGCGCGATCTGGATGGCGCCCATCTCGAAGCGCACCTGGGGCGCCGAGGGGCTGATCTTCTTGGCGCGCTCGCACGTGTCGAGGGCCAGGTCCAGCCGGCCGGTCCTGCGGTAGATGCTGGCCAGGGCGAGGAGCGCCCCGGAGTTCGTCGAGTCGACGGACAGGACGGTCTTGAACTGCTCGATGGCATCGGCGATCCTGCCCTGGCGGCGGCGCGCGTGGCCGAGGCCGAGGCGGGCCGGCACGCTCTCGGGGTCCTTCTCGATCGCCTTGTCGTAGAGCTCGATGGCCTTGTCGAGCTTGCCTTCGAGCATGGCGAGCTCCGCGAGCCGGAGCAGGGGCCTCGTCCCAGGGCCCTCGCCCGGTGCCGTCTTGACGCTGGCGAGCCGCTGGAGCACCTCCTTGGCCTCGTCGAGCTTGCGGTCGGCGAGGTAGCAGCGCGAGAGCAGGTCGAGGGCCTTGGGGTGGTCCTGGTTAGTCTCGAGGATCTTCTTGGCCTGTTCGATGGCGAGGTCGTACTGGGCCATGCGCAGGAAGTATGCGCCGAGGGCCAGGCGGGTGTCGGGGTCGGTGGGGGCCAGCTCGACGGCCTTCTCGTACTCCTGCCGGGCCTCCTTGAAGCGGCTGACCCGCACGTAGAGGTTGCCCAGGCGCAGGCGGTGCCTGGGGTTGGTGTCGTCTACCTCGACGAGGCGGCGGACGATACCGATCTCTTTCTCGGGCTTGCCGGTGGCCAGGTAGGTGTTGGCCAGGACGGTGTAGGCGAAGGTGTTCTTGGGTGCGAGCCCGAGCAGGAGATTGCAGTTCTGCTCGGCCTCGGTGTGCCAGCCGCGGGAGCCGTAGAAGATGACGCGGGTGAGGGCGTCGGCGACGGCCTTGCTCTTGGTCTTGTCGGCGGCGAACTTGTCGAGGAGGGCCACGTATGCCTCCCGGACGGGTTCGGGCACGTAGTGAGCCTGGCGGATGAGGGTGCGCGCGTTGGCGGCGTCGCCCTGGGCGAGGTAGATGTCGGCCGTTTGGAGGGCGATCAGGGCGTCCTGGCTCTTCTCCTTGTCGGCCTGCGAGACGTTGGCCAGCGCCGCGCGGTAGTCGCCCTTGAGCTGGAGGGCCGCCGCGGCGCCCGAGAACATGGCGGCTCGCGCCAGGTCGTTCGTGGCGGCCTGCTCGAAGAGCTTGACGGCCTCGTCGTAGCGGCCGAGGTAGACCTGGATGACGGCGGCCTCGTAGGCTGGGGCGAACTTGGGGTCCTCGGCGAGCGCCCGGTTGAGCTCCTCGAGGGCCGCCGGCCAGTTTTGGTCGGCCATGTGGAGCCGGGCCATGAAGATGCGGGCGGCGTGGAGCTTCGGGTCGATGGTCAACGCGCTCTTGGCGGCCTGGACGGCCTTGTCCTTCTCGCCCTTGGCCTGGTGGAGCTCTGCGAGGGCGAGGTGGACCTTGGCCTTCTCGGCGTCGATCTTCAGGAGCTGGTTGAGCTCGCTCTCCGCCTTGTCGAACTTGCGCTGGAGGATGTAGAGCCGGGCCAGGTTGTAGCGAGGCTTGGTGAGGGTCGGGTCCTCCTCGATGCAGCGCTGGTACTGCTCCTGTGCGAGGTCGAACTCGCGCAGGCGCAGGTGCACCGCCGCCAGGTTCATCCTGGCGCCGGGGTGGCGGCCGCGGAGCTCGAGGACGCGCTCGAACTGGCGGCGGGCGCCGTCCAGGCGGTTCCGCCGCAGGTAGGCCAGGCCGAGCAGGAAGTGGACGTCCACGTTCTTGGGCTCGACATCGAGGGCCTTGAGGCAGTGGTGGACCGCCTTGTCCACGTCGCCCTTGGCCAGGGCGATGCCGGCGAGGATCTGGTGGGCGCGGGGCGCGCCGGGGTCCTGCTTGGCCATTCGGCTGAAGTAGCGGAGGGCCTGGTCGTGCTCCCCCTTGTGGAGATGGGCGACGCCGAGCAGGCGGAGGACCTCGACGTTGTCGGGGTCGTGGTGGAGGCCCTCCTGAAGGACGTTGACGGCGCCGTCGGGGTAGCCCATCTGGAGGTGGGCGCTGGCCAGGACGAGGCGCGCTGGGGTGAAGCGTGGGTTGATCTTGACGACGGTGTTGAGCTCCTCGACTGCCTCGCGGAGCTTGTCCTTCATGAGGTAGCAGCGGGCGAGCCAGAAGTGGGAGGGCAGGTGGCCGGGGAGGGCCGTAGCGGCGATCTGGTACTCGTGGATGGCATCGTCGAGCTTCTTGAGCCGCATGTAGACCGAGCCGCGGATGAAGTTGGCGAAGGGGTTGCGGTTCGTGATGCGGAGCGCCTCGTTGGCGTCGGCGAGGGCCTCCTCGTAGCGCTGGGTGGCGAGGTAGATCTGCGCGCGCTCGAGGCGGGCCTCCCAGTCCGTGCCCTTCTGCTCGATCATCTCGGTGAGGATGCGGAGCGCCTCGTCGGTCTTCTTCTCGTGCAGTGCGACGCGGGCGAGCAGGATCTTCGGCTGGCGCTGCTGGGGGTTGATCTTCAGCAGCTCGTGGCAGCTCTTCTTGAGCTCGTCGATGCGGTTCTGGCGCTTCAGGATCTCGAGGCGTTCGAGATGGGTCGACACGTCGTTTGGGTCGATCGCGAGGACCTTTTCGATGTACACGAGCGCCTGGTCGAGGTCGTCGCGGTCCTTGGCGAGGCCGCCGAGGAACTCGTAGCTCTCCTTGTCCTTGGGATCGAGCTTCATGAGATCCTTGGCGATGGCGTCGGCCTTGGCGAGGTACTGCTTGCGCTCCTCGGTCTGGCCCTTGGCCCGGGCGCGGCCTGCGAGCTCGCGGTAGGCGCCGCCGAGCTCGCGGTAGGCCTCTTCGTTGCGGGGGTCGAGCTCGAGCGCCTGGTTGAGGTGCTCGATGGCCTTGTCGAACTCGGAGGTCCGCGCGTAGCTCTTGCCGAGCCAGCGATGGGCCTCGGCGTTGCGGTTGTTGCGGCGGAGCGCCGTGCGCAGCTCGCCGATGGCCTTGGCGTACTTGCCCGTGTTGTAGTAGATGCGGCCCCGCCGCAGCGCCGGGTCCTCCGCGGCGCGCGTCTGCCCGGGAGCCCACGCAGCCAGGACCGCCAGCGCCATGGCCAGTGCAACCATCCGAACGCGCTGCGTCATCACTCGTCTCCTCCTTGGCTTGCCGCTCGGGCGGGGCCGGCTGTCGGGGCCAGAGCGTCACGTGGCCGCGCTGCGGAGCGCCTGAGCCGCGTCACACCACACCCTCGCCGTTGCGGGGTCGGGATCTCGTGCTCCGTGCAGTAGTCGGCGTCGTCGCGAATCCTGCTGCCTGAAACGGGGGAATTGACGCCAGCCGGCGGCCTGCGGCCCGCGGATCGCAGGCCCGCGGCGCGGCGTCCCGGCGCGCGGGCCAGCTTCCCGGGACCCGGTGTCCGCCGTCCGGCACCCGCACGCGGTGGTGGCTCATTCGGCCTCCGCGCCCACGGCCGCATCCTCCTTGAGCAGGCCGTGCAGGCGCATCTTCTTGAACAGCGTGGTGCGGTCGATCTCGAGCATGTCCGCGGTCGGCTGCCGTCGCCAGCCGTTCTGCCGCAGAGCGTTTTCGATGATCGCCCGTTCCGCCTCGATCAGCGCCTCCCGCAGCGGCAGCCGCTGGCGGTCGGCGAGGCTGGTCACGGTGGCCGGCAGGTCGTCCACCGTGATCACGTCTCCGTGGCAGAGCACGACGGCCGTCTCGATGGCGTTCTCGAGCTCCCGCACGTTGCCCGGCCACGAGTACTGCCTGAGCCGGAGCATGGCTTCGGGGGAGATGGCCATCGTCCTGGCGTCCCGCCCGCTCTGCTTGGCGTAGAGCGCCAGGAAGTGCTCGGCGAGCAGAGGGATGTCGCCCACCCGCTCGCGCAGCGGCGGCATGTGGATGGGCACGACGTTCACGCGGTAGAAGAGGTCCTTGCGGAAGTTCCCGTCCTCGACCTCCTGGCGCAGGTCGTAGTTGGTGGCGAGGATGAAGCGCACGTCGAGGCTGATGGTGTCCGTGCCGCCGACCCGCTCGAACTCGCGCTCCTGGATCGCGCGCAGCAGCTTGACCTGGAGGGCCTGGGTCGCCGTGTTGATCTCGTCGAGGAAGATCGTCCCGCCGTGGGCGAGCTCGAACTTGCCGATCTTGTCGCCAGTGGCGCCCGTGAAGGCGCCTTCCACGTGGCCGAAGAGCTCGGTCTCGAGCAGCGTCTCCGGCAGGGCCCCGCAGCTCACCTCCACGAACGGGCCGTTGCGCCGCGACGAGTTGTAGTGAATGGCACGCGCTATGAGCGTCTTGCCGGTCCCGCTCTCCCCCGTGATCATCACCGTCGTCTTCGTGTCGGCGATCGCCTCGATCACCTCGAATATCCGCTTGATCTTGTGGTCCTGCCCCACGAAGTTCGCGAACTTCGGCCGCATGCCCAGGCGCTGGCGCAGATAGCGGTTCTCCTCGCTCAGCCGCTTCTGCTCCATCACGCGCCGGCAGATCATCCGGATATTGTCGTCCACCAGAGGCTTCTGCACGTAGTCGTAGGCGCCCTGCTTGATCGCCTGCACGGCGGTCTGGATCTCGCCGAAGCCCGTGATCAGGACCACCTGGGTCTCGGGATACTTGAGGTTGACCTCGCGCAGGATATCGAAGCCGGTGACCTCGGGCATGTTGATATCGGTGAAGATGATCTCGTAGGTGTGGGAGGCCAGCAGGCGGAGGGCCTCGGCGCCGCCGGGCGCCTCGTCCACCTGGTAGCCTTCGCCGCGCAGGAGCTCTGAGAGGGATTCGCGGATCAGGAAGTCGTCGTCAACGACGAGAAAGGTGCCGTCGGCCATGGCGTGTGATCCCTTCCACGGTTCGCCCGACTCGCCGCCGCGAGCGAGCCGCTGCTGCGGTACCTCCGGTGCAACCGAGAGGGCCGGGCCACGTCAGCCCCGGCGCCCCTATGGCCTCGCGGGCTCGCCGACGGCCGAGTACGGCACGTGGACCGTGAAGGTCGTGCCGTTGCCTGGTTCGCTCGACACATCGATGCGGCCCCCGAGCCGGCCCACGATCTCGCGGCACACCGCGAGGCCAAGCCCCATTCCCTTGCCTGGACCTTTGGTGGTGAAGAATGGGGTGAACATGCGTTCGACCACGTCCGGCGGGATCCCACCGCCGGTATCACACACGCGGACGACCACCGAGCCGTTCTCGCGCCAGCTACCGACCGAGAGGGTCCCACCCCCCTCGTCCATGGCGTCGTACGCGTTCGCAATCAGGTTCGTGAAGACCTGGAACAGCGCGCTGCCGCCGTCGACCGCCGGCAGCTCCTCGCTCAGCGCGAGCTCCACGGCGATGCCGCGCCGCTCGGCCTTGCCCTCCTGGAGCTGCACGGCCTGGCGGATCAGGTCGTTGATCTCCGCTGCCCCGCAGCTCGCCTCCGCAGTGCCGCGGCAGGGGCCCGTCAGCGAGTTCACGATCCCCGTGAGCCGCTCCAGGCCCTGCTTGCTCGCAATCAGGTAGCGCCGGCGCTTCTCCTCCGGGTGGTTCCCGGCCAGAGTGAGGTTGATGAACCGCAGAACCCCGTCCAGCGGGTTCCGCAGCTCGTGCGCCAGGGTGCTCACGAGGCGGTGGTGCTCCTCCTGCTCGGCCTCGAGGCGGCGCCACCGGTCGATGGCCGCTGCGAGATCCTGCGCCAGGCGCAGCGCCGTCCGCAGGTCACGCTCGGTGAACGGCTGGCCGTCGCTGCGGTCGCTCACGGTGAGCACCCCGGCGACGCCCGAGCCGTTGATGGCGGGTACGGCGATGAACGAGCCGGTCGCGTATCGGCCGGAGTCGCGGGGGGGGAAGCGCCCGTCGCGCTCGATGTCGGCCACCAGCAGCGGCTCGCAGCGAGAGGCCACGTACCCGGCCACTCCTTCGCCCACGGGGAACCGCGTGCCCTCGAGCTCCGCACCCCGAGGCCCCATGGCCCGGACGACGCGCAACTCGTTCGCTTCCTGATCGATCAGGCAGATCGAGCCGCTGGAGGCTTCGAGCAACTCGAGGGCCTGGCTGAGCGCTGTGTCGAGAAGCTGCTGGGCGCTGGCCGCCGCGTGCAGGGTGGACGTCGCGTCCGCCAGGCGCCGCAGCCGCTGGACCTCGCCGTGGAGGTCGCGAAGGCGGGTCTCCAGGTACTCGAGCCGGCGCGCGCGCTCCTCGAGCGCGTGGAGCTTGCGCAGCAGAGCCTGCCGCTCCACGTCGTGCCATGCGGACGGCGGCGCATCAGGCCCACTGGTGGGGAAGCTCGCCGCGTCGGAGCCGTAGCCCGTGCGGCTGGCCTCTGAACCCATCGTCTCTCCTGGGCTCCCGGTATGGTCGGGTCGCATTGAGTGATTGAGCCTGGAATCAGAAAGCCACTGCACGTTGCTTGCCTTGCAAATGCAGTGCCAGTGGGGCGGCGGACCGCAAAGGTCGTGGCGCGCATGCCACAAATCGCGGCTGCGCACGGAGTTCGGGCGGCGAAATGCCCTGTGGCCATGATGCCGTTCGTCAACATGGGCGGCACGAATGTATGCGTTCGTCAACATGACCGGGAAGGCTTTTCCGCATCTATCGACATGGCAAGGGCTTGGGGCGTTTCAGACATTCCGGACAGTGTCCGGTATCATTGACCGCTCGATTCTGCAAGATCGCGCCCGATCCGCGTCTTGGTCCGCCATCGCGGACAGGCAGTCCAAACGGGCTTCTGCCACGAGGTGCTAGCGCTTGGGGGAGAAGCGTTGGAGGTCGATGCCGTACTTCTTGATCAGCTCGTAGAAGTGGGCTCTGGACATGTCGGCGTCCTTGGCCGCCTCGGCCACGGTGCCGTGGTGTTTGGCCAAGAGGGTCTCGAGGTAGTGCTTCTCGAACTCGTTCTTGGCCTCGCGGAAAGTCAGCTCGGACGTGTCGGAGGGCGCGGCGCCCTGTTGCTCGGATGGGCGGAGCTCGAGGGGCAGGTGCTCGGGCTGTATCTCCTGGCCCCCACTGAGGATGACGGCGCGCTCGAGGACGTTCTCCAGCTCCCGCACGTTCCCCGGCCACTGGTAGGCATCGAGCAGCGCGATCGCCTCCGCACTCACCGTGCTCACCGCGCTGCCCGCCTCGCGGAGCTTCTCGCAGAAGTGCTCGACGAGCATCGGAATGTCCCCGCGGCGCTCCCGCAGAGGCGGCAGGACGATGGGGAAGACGTTCAGGCGGTAGTAGAGGTCCTGGCGGAACAGGTTCTTGTCCACCAGCTCGCGCAGCTCGCGGTTGGTGGCGGCGACGACCCGCACGTCCACGTGGATATCCTCGACGCCGCCCACGCGGCGGAACGTGCCGGTTTCGAGCACCCGCAGCAGCTTGACCTGGAGGGGGACGCTCATCTCGCTGACCTCGTCGAGGAACAGCGTGCCGCCATCGGCGAGCTTGAACACCCCCTCCTTGCGGGCGATGGCGCCCGTGAAGGAGCCCTTCTCGTGGCCGAACAGCTCGCTTTCGAGCAGCGACTCGGGAATGGCGCCGCAGTGGACGGGGATGAAGGGGTTTCCGCCACGCGAGCTGAGCCGGTGGATGGCCAGCGCCACCAGCTCCTTGCCCGTGCCGCTCTCGCCCTGGATGAGGACCGTCGAGTGTGTGTCGGCTACCTTCCCGACCATCTCGAAAACAGGGAGCATGGCTGCCGAGTGGCCGATGATGTCGGGGAACGCCGCCCCCTCGTCCTTGCCCTCGGGCGGCGGGGGGGCGACCTCGCGGCGGCCGCGCCGGTGGTCCAGTGACTTGCGGATGACATGGAGCATCTCGTCGATGTCGAAGGGCTTCTTGAAGTAGTCGTCCGCCCCCCGCCGAATCAGCTCCACCGCCTGCCGCACCGACGACCGTCCCGTCATGATGATCACCGAGGTGTCCGGGTGGTGTTCCTTCACGAAGTCGAGGACCTCCACGCCGTCCACCTCCGGCATAATGATGTCCGTGATCACCACGTCGAAGCTCTCCTCACCGAGAGCCTGCTGCGCGATGCCGCCGTGGGAGGCCCAGCGGACCTCGTAGCCCTCGCGTTCGAGGAACGTGGTGAGGAAGTCCTGCATGCTGTCGTCGTCCTCGACAACCAGGATCTTCGGCTTACTGTCGGCCATGGAACTGCCAGCCTTTCGGTTAGGGGCGGGAGGCGCCCGTCAGCTTCGGCCCGGGAACTCCTCGGCGATGGGCAGACTGATGTCGGGATGCGCCTCGAACCGCGCGGCGATGCACCACCGGGCGCCTGTGTGGTGCCGGCTCTCGGGGTCCACACGCTCGCACCGCAGCACCGTGGCGCTGCCCGACAGGAACACCGAGCTCTTGGCGCGCTCCGCGCGGCGAGGGATCGTGATGTACACGGCCACGTCGGTCTGCGGCACGGGCGGCTCCGCCACGTCCGTCTCGAACCGCACCCCGCCCGAGCTGATGTCCACCGTGTAACCCTGGCCCTGGCTGCTCGCCCCTGAGGAGCGGCGACTCGAGAAGCGGATGGGGAAGGCCAGCTCCAGGCGCCGATGCCGGCGGCGGTCGGCCCCGCCAGGGGGATCGGGGGACGCGGGGCCGGTGGGTCCGTGCGGTGTGCTCGCGTTCACGGGAGCCTCTCCATGGCTCGGGGGCCGTCCTGGCGGTGTCGGCGGGCCGGGTATCCTGTCCCCGGCTCGTCAGCTACTCCACAGGGAAGTGGATGGTGAACGTTGTCCCGACGCCCACCTTGCTGTGCACCTCGATGCTGCCGCCGTGGAAGTCCACGATCCGCTTGGCCACGGCCAGGCCGAGGCCCGTGCCTTCGCCGGCGGGCTTTGTGGTGTAGAAGGGCTCGAAGATGCGCGAGAGCTCCTCGTCGGGGATGCCGCAGCCGGTATCGGCGAGGGCGACCTCGACGGCCGGCTCGCGCTGCTCGGCGGTCGCGGGGTGGAACTCGGTGGTGATCGTGAGGGTGCCGCCGCTGCCCATGGCGTCGAAGGCGTTGGTCATGAGGTTGGCCAGGAGCTGGCGCAGGTGGTTCGGCGAGGCGACCACGGGCGGCAGATTCGCGCCGTACTGCTTGACGATCTTCACCTTGTGGGCGATGATCTCGTGCTTCACCATATCGAGGGTCTCATCGATGATGGTGTTCACATCGGTGTACTGCTTGACCGTCTCGGTCTTGCGGGCGAAGCCGAGCAGGTCGTTGACCGTCTCGGTGATGCGCGCGCAGTCGGCCTGGATCTTGCCGAGCTGCTCCCGCAGGAACTCCTCGTCGTACGGGGCCGGCAGGCGCAGGAGCATCTGCGTGCGGCCCGAGATCGCGCCGAGCGGGTTGTTGATCTGGTGGGCCACGCCGGCCGCGAGCTGGCCGATGGACGCGAGCTTCTCGCTGTGGAAGAGCTCCTCCTGGAGCTTCTTGCGCTCGGTGATGTCGCGGGCGATGATCAGCAGGCCGATGATCTGCTGCGCGCTGTCCACGATGGGCGACACCGTGAGGGTCACGGTCGCCTCCTTGTGGTCCCTGCGCTGCCACGAGGTCTCGACGTTGGTCGCGATCTTGCCCTCGCGCGCCCGCTGGAGGATGCTCGCGAGCTGGTCCCGCGCCACCTCGCCGCTCGCCAGCACCAGCACGTCCTTCCCCAGCATCTCCTCCTTGCTGTGGCCCAGGGTCTCCTGGGCCGCGCGGTTCCACGACGTCACCAGGCCGCCGAGGTCCGCCGCGATGATGGCGTCGCCGGCGGTCTCCACGAGGTTCTCGAGATACTGCTTCATCTCGAACACCTCGCGAGAGCGCTCGGCCACCGCCTCCTCGAGCTGGCTGCTCAGGGTCTTGAGCTGCTCGTAGAGCTGGGCGTTCTCCAGCGCGCTCGCCAGGTGGCCAGCCACCTGGCCCAGTACCTCCAGATGGCTCGCGGCGAATGCCTCGGGCCGCCGGCTCGCCAGCAGCAGGACGCCGATGCACCGCCCCTTGGAGATCAGGGGCAGCAGGATCAGCGAGCGGGCCCCGTGCTCGGCCAGGGCCTCGAGGCCGGGCAACGCACCCTCGCTGCCCATGTCGGCGCACAGGCGCGGCCCACCGCCGTCGGCCGCCTCCGCCACGGCGCCAGTGTCGGCCGAAAGAGCGCTGCCGTCGCCCCAGACCGTCTCGGCGTCGGGCGTCAGGGGGTAAACGGCCAGGGTCGGCTCCGAGGCGCCGCGCAGACAGGCAGCAGCCACGTCGAAGTCCATCAGGCCCCGCACAGCCATCGCCGCTGTCTGGAGCACCTGGCGGAGGTCGAGGCTCGCGCTGATCGCGTTCGAGATCTCATTGACGAACTGGAGCTGGCGGGTCCGACGCCCGATGGCCTGCCCCATGCGCTTGTTCTCGATCGCGCGATGCAGGCGATGCCGCAGTTCCTCCGTCGAAACCGGCTTCTGGAAGAAGTCGTAGGCCCCCGCCCGCATCGCCTCGATGGCGATCTCGGCGGACGACTGCGCCGACAGGGGCATGACCATCGTCTGAGGCGAGGCCCCCTTGATCTCCGCCGTGATCCCCCCAGGCTCCGCGCCCATCGAGTCCAGATCGATCACCACCAGGTCCAGCGCCCCCTCAGCGACCCGCTCGAGGAGGACATCGGTGTCCGCCAGGGCCATCACCTCGCAGCCTTCGTCGTCGAGGATCGCGCGCAGGCGTCCGGCCAGCTCGGCCTCGACGCCGACCAGCGCCACCCTCTCCCTCTCGAGGGCGCCCTGGGACGGCGCGACCGGATCGCCGGTCCCGGCTGGTGGGCCGGGGCGTGATGCCGCGGTCGGTCTTCTGGGCTCGGGGGCCATGTACGCGTGGGACCTCACGCCGAGGCGGGCGGTGGGGACACACAGTCACTATAGGACTATACCACCGGACAGGGTCGAGTCAAGAAAAAAAGACAGCAAACCCGTAAAGATAGTTTTGCGTGAGACTTACGGTAATGCCGGCTGGAGGGCACCCGTCTGCAGCGCGACCGCGAGTCCATTGAAGGCCTCGGGGTCGCATCTCTCTGTCACATCGTGATTTAGGCCGATGGTAACACTTCCGCACCGACAGCCGATGCCCTTGATGACCACGCTGGACGAGGCGGTCGGGCGAATGATGCCACACCTTCGAAGGTGTGGCATCATTCGCCTACGCCCCCCCTGGCGGGAGGCACGCCGGCTGGTTGTTGGAGTGGCCTCAGCGGGGGACGTAGCGG
>CAZDNN010000029.1:0-21691 GCA_964506385.1 uncultured Planctomycetota bacterium | reverse complement strand
CTTCGCGTTGAAGACGGCGGGGTCGAGGACGTCGTGCCAAGTCAGCTCCTTGATGCGGACCCCTGCATCGGCGAGCCAGAAGACGGCGCGGTGGCCGAAGTCGGGCAGGACGCCGATGGTCTTCCCCTCGTAGAGCTTACGGAGCGCTGCCGCCTTGCCGGCGGGCACACCCGCCGGCGCGTCAGGCACAGGGATCTTGCTGAAGGGCGTGGCCTTGAACTTCGCGGCGTACTCGCCCGTGATCTTGAGATACTGGTCGCCGTCCTCGTGGCTCGGCTCGATCTCGGAGCCCTCGTGCCACTCGTTCCAGGAGGTGATGACCACCCAATCAGGGTCGGCGGCGATAGCCTCCTCCCACAAGGCGCGGTAGCTGTGGCCGCCGTGGCGCGGGGCGTTGATCCCTGGCGTGCGGATCTTGCGGTCGTCGTAGCCGGGAATGATGGTGATGCCGGCGATCTTCCCCTGGCTCTTGGCGAGCCGGACCGCCGCGGGGAACGTCTCGCGGGCGTAGTCGCGGATGAAGCCGATGGGCTTCTCGTCGAGCGCCCCGCAGATGTTGTAGACGTGGAGAGCGTCGAAGAGCCGGGCGTAGCCCTCCTGGTAGCCGTCAGCGACGAGCAGGAAGTCCTTGCCGTAGCGCTCCCGCGCGAGGGTGATGATCTCTGGCCACTCCGTCATCTTCACCTGGTTCATCACCCGGCCGTAGACGAAGACCACCGGCTTGCCGTCCACCTTGAAGAAGGCGGGCTGGTCGGCGTACTGGCCGAGGACGTAGACCAGGTCGTCCACGGCGCGGGTGATCTTCGCCCTCCCCTTCCCTGGCACCGTCTCCCAGTAGGTGGTGACCTCGAAGTCCTTGGCCTTCGCGCGGTCGAGGAGCGTGGCGAAGGCTCGGTCGTGGTAGTCGCCGATGGCCCACCACGTCGAGATGAAGACGTCCACGCCGTGGGCCTTCGCCAGGTCGATGTGCCAGTCGATGAGCTTCGGGTCCTGGGAATCGTAGGCGCCCCTCGCCGGGTAGTGGGTCGAGGCCGCGATGTCGTGCTCCTCCGGCGAGACCTTGCCCCAGTGGAAGCCGTTCCCATTCTCGTCGGGCGGCCCGTACCAGGTGTAGTAGAAGGCCAGGACCTTGCGGGGCACGCGGGTGTAGCGGCGCTGGCGCCGCTCGGCCATGAAGTCGAGCATGCTCACCTTCCTCATCCTTCCTGCGGCGGCCTTCTTCGCGTCAGCCAGCGTCCAGGCGAGGCTCCTGGGCGCGTCGCCGACCGCCTCGACGCGCACGTCCTTGAAGAGCACCTGGGTCTTGCCCTCGGAGTCCGCGTACTTCCTGGCGACGACCACGATCCCGCCAGAGGGCACGGGCGGCACGCCGTTGTGGTCCTCGTCCTTCACGTCGATGATGGCCTTGCCGTCGAGCGACACAGCGATCGCGTTGCCGACGGCGCGGATGGAGACCTCGTGCCACTGGTCGTCCTTGATGGTCGGCTCGGCGACGGCCAGCTCGCTCTCGTCGCTGGTAGGCTTGCCACGGGAGATCTTGTGGAGGTATGTGCCGCGCTCGTAGAAGCCGAGGGTATAGGCGTTGGAGGCGTCGCGGTAGCGGAAGCCGATCCAAGCGCCGTCGCGCCAGTCGCTGCCCCTTGAGACGACCTTGAGCTTGAGCGAGAGGGTGTAGTCCGTCCACTCCCTGCGGCCGGTGCGCGCGCCCGCCGCGGTGAAGAACGCCTCGCAGTCTGTGCCGAGGAATCCCTCCGGCGTGACCCGCCACGCTCCCGTCTCCGCGACCCACATGGGGAAGCCGTCCGAGCTGCGATCGTAGCCCTTGAAGTCGTCGTCGAAGAGCAGCGTGCCGGCCGAGGCGGCAACGGCCGACAACAGGATGAGCAGCAAGGGCGTGAAGCGTCTCATCTCGTCTCCTCTGCAATTCTCCCCTCATGCCAGGTCGGTCAGCAGCCAGACGACGTTGGGGCGGGTGCGGCTCAAGACAGGGTTCTCCGGCAAGCGATGGCCGCCCCGGGACTCCGGACGTCAATAGGGACGCAGGCCGTCAGATGCGCGTCAGCAACAGGCCGCGGCTGTCAGCGTCGAGGGCAGCAATATCGGGGATGTCGTAGCGATTGCCCTCGACGTCGATCAGGGTGAGCCGCGTCGGGGCTGGCTCCTTGATCTGCTCGCGCAGGTGGCGGGTGACGAAGGTCGCCCGTCCCTTGTCCGTCTCAACCGTCCAGCGCATGAGGCCGTGGCGCAGCGTCCTGCAAGTGACGATACGCTGGATCTCTGGCACGAGGTACCGCCGCTGAAGCTCCGTATTCGCTGCCTCGCGGCTCTCGTCCGCGAGCAGGGCGAGGTCGAGGATGATGCCGACTTCATTCCCCTCCCCATCCAGGACGGCCAGCCAGCGCTGGGGCTCGGCGAGCGGGAAGAGGCGCACGAGGGTGACCTCAACCCACTCGCCGTCGCGCTCGAGGCGCAGCCGCTCGCCCTTGCGGCGCAGGCGTGTCGTGGCCGGGTCGAGGACCACGAACTCGGTCGAGGGCTCACTCGGCGGCGGCAGGCTCGGTGCGCTCTGCCGTGGGGCATCTCTGCGGCCGTGATCGTGGTGGTGGAAGTGGGGCATGGCGTCTCCGCCTCCTCAGCGCTCGACAGCGCGGACGCTCGAGATCTCCTGATAGGTCTTCACGAGGCGATGGAACTCGCCATCCTCGTCGGCCATGAGCTCGTCGTGGGTGCCCGTCTCGGCGACCTCGCCGTTCTTGATAACCAGCAGGCGGTCGGCGTTGCGGAGGGTGGCGAGCCGGTGGGCGATGGCGAAGGTGGTGCGCCCCTCGATGAGCCGCTCGATGGCCTCCTGGATCTGCTTCTCCGTCTGGACGTCGAGCTGCGAGGTGGCCTCGTCGAGGATCAGGATGCGCGGATTGTGGAGCACGGCGCGCGCGATGGCCAGCCGCTGCCGCTCGCCGGCCGACAGCCCCGCGCCCCTCTCACCAAGCTGCGTCTCGTAGCCGTCGGGCTTCCGGAGGATGAAGTCGTGGGCGTTGGCGGCCTTCGCCGCGCGGACCACCTCCTCGCGACTCGCACCGGGCTTCGCGTAGGCGATGTTGTCGGCGATGGTGCCGCTGAACAGGAAGGTGTCCTGCGGCACGACGCCGAGCTGGCTCCGCAGGTCCTCGATGCGGATCTTCGAGATCGGCACGCCGTCGATCAGGATCTCTCCCTCGTCGGGGTCGTAGAAGCGGCACAGCAGGTTGATCGTCGTCGTCTTGCCCGCGCCGCTGTGCCCGACCAGGCCGATCATCTCGCCCGGCTCGACCTCGAAGTCGATGTGCTTCAGCACCGGGCGGTGGGCGTCGTAGCCGAACGTCACGTCGCGGAAGACCACGCGGCCCTCGATGCTCGGCATGGGCACGGCGTCCTCCTGATCGGCGATCTCCCGCGGCGTGTCGAGCACCTCGAACACCCGCTCCGCCGCCGTCAGGGACCGCGAGCAGAAGCTCACGAGCCGTGACACCCAGCGCATCGGCTCGTAGAACATCCGCGCGTAGGTGACAAAGACTACCAGCCCGCCCACAGTCAGCGTCTTGCCCAGGACCTTCCTCGCCCCCAGATACCATACGAGCAGCACGCCCAGGGAGATGAAGAACTGCACGCCCGTGAAGAACACCGTTGCCGTCCGCTCCACCCGGATGCCCGTCTCCGCCAGATCGTCGCTCCGCCCGTCGAAGCGCTCGATCTCCCGAGGCTCCTGCGCGAACACCTTGACCACCCGCAGCCCGTTGAGCGTCTCACTCAACAGCGTGTTCAGCAACCCCCAGCGGTGGAACATCCTGCGGAACTGGTAGCGAATCCGCCGCCAGAAAACCCGCGTCGCCACCGCCACCAGCGGCCCAGGGACGAGGAGGAACAGCGCGAGCCGCCAGTTCATCACGAACACCGTCACCGTGATCCCAACCAGCAGAAGCAGGTTCCGAGCCACGTCCTGCGACGCCCAGACCAGGAACTGCTGGAGCGACCCCGTGTCCTGGTTCACCCGCGAAATGATCGTCCCCAGCTCCCGTTTGTCGTAGAAGCTGAGCGAGAGGAGCTGAAGATGGCGGTAGAGCTGACAACGGATATCGCGGGTGATGCGATTGCCGACGTAGGACGCCAGCCACACCTGGCCGATGTGGAGGGCGTTGCGCAACACCTCGGCCGACAGGCCGAGCACCACGATGAAGACGAGCAGGCGATGCCGCTCGGGCAGCGTGAGGAACGGCCCGGTCGGCGCCAGCACGTAGTCGAGCGTAGGCTTCTGGAGATACGGGAGCAGGAGCGCGAGGCCCGCGCCGATCACGGTCGCCGTCGCCAGCAGCAGCGCCCGCGGCCAGTAGGGCAGCAGGTAGGCGAGAAGCCGGCGGAGCGCGCGGCTCTTCGGCGCGCAGAACGAGCAGACCTGGGTGCCTTTCTCCAGCGGCATGCCGCACCGCGGGCACAGGCGCTGCTCCGCCTCGGGCGGCTCGGGCTCCTCGCCCGCGAGCTGCTTCTCGAGCATCTTCGCCACGGTGGCGAACCGGGCGCCCCGCGCCGACGTGTAGCGCACCAGCTCGACCGCCTCGCCGTCCCGGCTCACCTCCAGCGCGCCGCCGCCCACGAACGTCTGGACCCGCGGCTCCGCGATGCCCTCCAGAGGAAGCTCCAGGCGGATCTCCCCCCGCGAGTCGTCCGCCGCGACGACCAGCACCCGCGACTCCGTGACGACCACCAGCTCCCTGCCGAAGGTCCCGTCGGGGCGCAGGTCAGCAGCGACCGACAGCCGCACGTCCTCGCCCAGGCGGACACCCTCGGGAAGCGGCTCGTCCCAGATGCTCGTCATCGCTTGGTCCATCGATCCTACCCGGCACCGTCCCCGCCGCGGTGACGCGGAGGCGAGGCAGTCCATCAACACGGGCCGGCTGCGCACGCGGCGGCCTCGCCCTCACCTTCCAGCGCGGGGAGCTACCCGCGATTCGCAGAGTATACCACAAAAGCCGTTGCTGGGTGAACGCCGATTGGGGGGCTGGCGGGCGCCGTAGACGAGATCGCGAGCCCCGCCCTGGCCGCCGAAGCTCACGCGGCCGAGGAGCGGCGCGCGGCATTCGAAGGGAGCCTCCAGCGGCGGCGTACAGCCAGGCAGCAGCCCGAGGGCAGCGGCGGCGGCAGGGCCGAGGCGGGTCATGCGGGCGCGGCCCCCACGTCGCCCCTGGCCTCGCTGACGGACGCGGCGATCTCGCGGAAGGTGGTCCGCTGGAGAAGCTCGCGGCGGGAGGCCTCACTGCTGCCCAGAAGCTCGGCCACCAGGCCGGCGCCGGGGCCGGTGTCGTTGAGGTCCACCTCGTCGCCCTCCGTGCGGAGCGCGGCGAGGACGTCGGCGGGGGTCAGGTGCTCGAGAGCACGCGCCGGCTGGTAGGCCGGCCCGTCCTCCCCCGCGATCTGGGAGCAAAGCCCCGCATCGCAGAGGGTGTGGAGCACGTCGCGCACGAGGCGGGTGGGCGCCTTGAAGCGATGGGCGATCGCGCCGTCTGAGAGCGCCTTGCCGTCGCCGTAGAACGAGACGGCCAGCGCCGTCATGGCCCGCAGCGCGACCTCCTCCTTGCTCGCGAAGCTCGCGCTCTCGGCGCGACGCTGCTCCCACCACGTCCCCACGTTCTGAGTCGCCCACGCCACTTCGGCGCCGAACAGCACGATGGTCCAGCTCATGTACAGCCAGACCATGAAGATCGGCAGCGCCGCGAAGGTGCCGTAGATCGCGTTGTACCTCGCCATGCCCACCTGGAGGCTGGTGTAGAGCCAGAAGGCAAGCTGCCAGATAGTGCCTGCGATGACCCCGCCCACTAGCGCCGAGCGGATTCGCACCGACGTGTTCGGCATGAACACGTAGACGGCGGCGAAGGCGATCCACGTCCCGACGAACGGCATCAGGCGAATGGCGAGACGAGCGGGCAGACCCAGCCAGGGGAAGCGAGCGAGCAGGTCGCCCTGAAGGAACCCACTCAGGCTCATCGCCGCCACCATCAGCAGCGGCGCCGTGACCAGGACGCTCACGTAGTCGGTGAACTTGCGGAAGTACGAGCGGCTCTGGGTAATGCCCCAGATCTCGTTGAAGCTGCGCTCGATGGTCCCGAGGGTCTTGACCACCGTCCAGATGAGGAACACCAGGCCAATGGTGCCCAGCGCCTTCACGTTCGTGTCCTCGACGTACCCGATGATCTGCTCGAGCACCTCCTTCTGACCTGCCGCCACCTTCCCGAGCAACCCCTCGAGCTGGGCCTGCACCCCCAGACCCTTCATCACCGAGAAGGCAAAGGCGAGAAGCGGCACGATCGACAGCAGGGTGACGTAGGAGAGCGCAGTGGCGCGCATGGCGCACTTGTCCGCGACGAAGTCGCGCCCGGCCAGCATGGACACGCGCCCGATGTGGAGCAGCGCCGCCCGCACCCGCGAGACCGTCGGCACCTCGCGCCAGAGATCCACGGTCAAGAACCGCTCAATCCGCTTCGCCAGCTCGAGCATCGTCGAGGGCTCCCCGGGGAACCAGCGTGCGCGGGAACACTACGCCCGCTCAGTCTAGACGGCCACGCGCGCCGTGTCAAGGGCGTCAGGGCTTCTCTGGGGGGGACTCGGCGCCGAGCAGTTGGAGGGTGGCACGAGCCGTGTCGGCGTCGGCAAGGCCGGGGTCGAGACCCAGTGCGCGCCGCAGGAGCTTGCGGGCCTCCCCTGGGTGATCGAGGGCGAAGTGCACCATCCCGAGGTGATAGGTGTACCCCGCATTGTCCGGCTCCAGACGGAGAGCCGCCTCGAGCTGCTTCTGGGCGTCAGGGAGCTTCCTGCGCAGGAAGTAGATCCAGCCCAGCGTGTCGCGGAAGGGCGCGAAGTCTGCCGCAACGCGCACCGCCGCCTCGGCAAGCTGCTCCGCTTCGGCGAGCCGGCCGGGTCGGTGGACGGCGTACAGCCACGCCAGGTTGTTCGCTGCCACCGCGAAGTCTGGCTCGATCGTCAGCGCCGTGCGATACGCGTCAATGGCTCCATCCACCCTGTCGGCGCTGCTCAGCGCCTGGCCGATGGTCGCCCACGACGCAGCGTTCTCCTTCGGCATGCGGGCAGCAGCCTGGGCGTAGGCGTCGGCGGCAGCCTCGCGCTGGCCCTGTGCTTCGAGCACACGCCCGAGTGTGAACTGGGCGAGGCCGGCCTTCGGTCTCACGCGAACCAGCTCTCGCGCCGCCGTCAGCGCCTGCCCGACCAGCCGGGCGTCCAGGCAGTGGGTCGCCTCGAGGTAGAGCAACAGCGGGAGCTCCGGCGCGCGCTCGCGGGCCGCGCCGGCGAGCGCCACCGCCTGGCGAGTCCACCCGTTGGCAGCCGCGGCCAGCGAGGCCAGGGCCGCACCCGCCAACTCCGTGTCCGCTGTCAGCCGCGGCAGTGCCTCACCCACCCATTCTGCAAGATCGGGCTCCGCCTTGCCGAGACGCTCGAGATGTGTGCGGGCCTTAGCCTCCGCGCCAGACGCGCCCAGGACGATGGTGAGGGGCAGCGACGGCGAGGCGCGCCCCACGCCGGCCGCCTCCGCCTGCTCGGCCGCGGTCCGCGCCGCGCCAGCCTGCCCCAGCCCAAGGCGCGCGGCGGCGTGCCAGAGGAAAAGGCTCCCACGCTGCCGCACCTCGGGCGTCTGGCTCGCGCGATCGAGGCGCTCGACGGCCTCGCCAAACTGGCGCTGCACCAACCGCAGCACGCCCAGCTCGCCATCGACCTCCGGAGCGACGTCGCCCTCGCCCTTGTCAACAACGATGCGCTCGTAGACCTTCGCTGCCGCTGCCAGATCCCCATAGCGCCGGTGGATCCCAACCGCGATGCGGCGCGCCAGCGGGTGGTCAGGCCGCTCGATCAGCACCTCCTCGGCAGCGGCCAAGGCATTGCGGACCTCGCCGGCGGCCAGTAGCTCGCGAGCCAGGCGCGCCTGGATCTCCCGCGACGCGGGCCCCTCCCCTTCCACCCGCGGCAGCCGCCGCAGGTGAGCCACCGCGTCGGCGTGCCGGCCGGCCTTCGAGAGGGCGTCGGCGAGGCCCAGTTGCACGTCGAGGAGGCGCGGCGCGGCCTCGGCGGCAGTGCGCAGCGAATGCAGGGCGAGGCCTATCCGTCCGGCGCGCAGGGCGGCACGCCCCAGGCGCGTCCGCGCCGGCAGGTAGCGCGGGTCGGCGAGCACCGCGGCCTCGTAGTGGGCCACCGCCGGCCCGATCGCGCCCTGCCGCTCGAGGATGGTGCCGGCCAAGCACCGCAGGCGTGCGTCGAGCACCGAGCGCTCGAGGCCCAACTCCACCTCCCGGCGCGCTTTCGCCAGGTCCCCCCGGGCCAGGGCTTCGAGGGCGCGAAGCAGCGGCCCGCGCTCGGCGTCGGACGCGGCGCGCACGTGCGCGGCGAGAGCCGCGGCCGCCTCCGCAAACCGGTCCCGCGCCAGCAGCGCATCCAGCACGACGTCCAGGGCAACGGGGTCGGCTGGCTCGGCGCGGAAGGCGGCCTGTGCGTGCTCGGTTGCCTTGGGGTAGTCGCCTTCCCGTAAGGAGATCGTGGCGAGGACGCGATGGGCGATGCGGTCCTCGGGGGCCTCGGCCAGGATGGCCGCACAGGCTTCCCGGGCCTCCGCGATCCGTCCCCGACTCAGGTACCGCCTCGCGAGGACACGGCGGACAGCCACGCTGTCTGGATGCTCGCCGGCCAGTTCCTCCCACACTGCCATGGAGTCGGTCCAGCGGCCGGCCGCATCGCAGGCAGTGGCCAGCATCTCGCCGACGACCGTGCTGTCAGGGGCAATCTTCCGCGCGGCAGAGAACGCACCGATGGCCTCGGAAAGCCAGCCGGCGCGCTGGAAGAGCGCCCCTGCGTTCACCTCAAGCGCCAGCTCGCGCCGCTCCTTTGCGCGCTCAGCGAACGCATCGAGGAGCGCGGCATACTCGGCCGCCAGTTCGTCATGCTGGCCGGGCATCGCGGCGAACACCGCGGTCACCGCCGTGCGATCGCCCTTGGCGAGCCACAGGTTCGCAAGCAGGAAGCGGGTGACCGACTCGCTGTGCTTGCGCAGCCTCCGGCAGGCGTTGGCCGCGCCAGCGAGGTCTCCGAGCCCCTGGCACGCGACGACCAGCCCTGCGATCGCCGCGCCAGCGCGGCGATCCGCCTCGATGGCCTTCAGGAACGCCGCGCGGCTCTCGTTGAACTGGCGTTGGTGGAGGCGCAGCAGGCCGAGCCGCTGATAGGCCTGGTACGCGCCCCCTTTGCCGGCCGCAGCGTTGAGCGCCGCGACCGAGGCGTCCAGGTTGCCGCGAGCGCGATGGCAGTCGGCGAGCAACATGTGAGGCGCTGGGTCGTCCGGTGCCAGGCGGCACGCGGCCTCCGCCGCGGACGCCGCCTCGTCGGCTTGGCCGGCGCGCAGCAGGGCGCGGGCGAGCCTCAAGTGGCCGCGGACCTCCTTGGGCGCGAGCTCGACGGCCTTAGCGAGCAACTCCGCTGCCTCGCGATGCCTGGCCTGATGGAGTCGTATCGCGGCGAGGCGTTCGTAGGCCTCCTTGGCCGCGGGGTCGGCCTCGATAAGTGCGGACATCTCATGCGCAGCGGCTTCCATCCGCCCCGCGGCAGCGTAGATGTCCGCAAGGCGCATGCGGCTGCTGCGGAATCCCGGGTCGATGCGCACGGCGGCGCGGAACTGCTCGATCGCGGCGCTCACCCGCTGCTGGCGCAAGTAGGCGCGGCCCAGCAGGTCGCGGGCAGCAGCGTCGTTCGGCTGTTCGGCCACCCGCAGTTCGAGGCCGCCGAGCGCCTCAGTCTGGACCGACCGCTCGACCGCGAGCAGTGCAGAGAGCACCTCGCCCTGGTCGGGGCCCCAGGTGGCAAAGAGCCCGCCCCGGCGTACCCGCTGTGCGCCCAGCTCTCCCCACGACCAGATCAGGTCGCCCCGCGCCGCGGGGGCTGCGGCAGCAGCAACGACGATGGCGAGCTGAAGTGGCAGATGGCGTCGGTCCATGGGTCAGGAGCCCAGCTTAGCGAGGGTCTGTCGGGCCTCATGGGTGAAGTCGGCGTCGGGGTCGAGTCGGATCGCCTCGAGCAGTGCGCGGCGTGCCTCGGCGGTGCGGCGTTGGCGTGCGTAGGCCATGCCGAGATGGAAATGATAGGTCGCGCGGTAGGGTGCCCCGCGCACGGCCTGTGCGAGGAGCTCGATGGCGTCGGCGTCGTGGCCGGCGCGGTAATGGACCCACCCGCCGGTGTCGAGGACCGCGGGGTTGTCGGGCTCGAGCTTGAGGGCGGCCTCAGCCAGCTTCGACGCCTCGGAGAGGTCGCCGCCGGGGCGGTTGGCGAGGAGCCAGGCCAGGTTGTTGCAGGCCTGGACATGGTGGGGGTCGAAGTCGAGGACGGCCCGCCAGGCAGCGGCCGCCGCCTCCTCGTCCCCTCGCGCGGCAGCCAGAAGGGCTCGCTTGGCCAGAAGGTCGAGGGGTGGCATGTCGCTGCGGACCGGCGCGCTGTAGACCTCGGCCGCGCGCGCTGGGTCGCCGTCGAGCAGGAGCAGGTCGCCGAGGAGCTCGCCCTCAGCCGCCTGTTCGGGGTGGGCCTTGCGGGCACGCTCGGCCGCTGCGATGGCGTCGCCGCGCGCGCCGGCGCGCTCCAGGAGCGCCGGCGCCAGCCGCAGGGCCAACAGGTTCTCGGGCACGACGGCCAGCGCCGCCTCGCACTGTGCTGCGGCCACGTCGTGCCAGCCTGCGTTCGCATAGACAGAGCCCTTCAGCAATGCCTTGGCGACGCGCGACGCCGCCTCCGGCCGCCGCTCCGCGAGGCGCGCCAGGTCGCCCCAGGCCTCGACCGCCCCGCGCGGCACCGCATCCTGCTGGCAGGCTGGCAGCCTCGTCGTGCGGCCTGTCGCGAGGAGCTGCATTAGGGAGAGCAGGAAGCCGGCATCGCAATCGGTGGGGACGTCGCTGAGCATCACCGTGAGGTCCTGCATGGCCGCGTCCTGCTCGCCGGCGAGGAACCGCGCCACGGCGAGGTCGCGCCGGATGCGGCTGCGGTGCTTGGGGAATCGCTCGAGGGCGTCGGTGCCTACCTCCACAGCGCCGTGGAAGCGGCCCTGGTGCACACTCCCCGCCAACCGTTGGTATCCGAGGAACGCATCGGGGTCGAGTGTGCGGACCACGTGGGTCAGGACGACTAGGAAGGCCTCCCACTCGCCCCGCAGGCGATGCACCCGCGCGAGTAGCGAGCAGGCGGGCACGCTGCCCGGCAACGCCTCGGTGGCGGCCTTGGCCTCGGCCAGCGCGCCGTCACGGTCACCCGTGGCGAGCAGGTGGTCCACCAGTGCCACGCGGGCCGACAGCTCCTGCGGCGAGGCGGCGATCAAGCCGCGCAGCTCGGCGACGCCTTCGTCGGCCCGCTTCGTAGCGATCAGGAAGCGGGCGTAGGCCACCTTGATGTCAGGCGCGTCACCGAGGGTCTGCCGCGCCCGCTCGTAGACGTCCTCAGCCGCCGTTGTGTTCCCCTCGCGTTCACGCATGGCCGCCCAGTCAAGGTAGGCGGCCCGGAAGGTCGGCTGGAGGCGCACGGCCTGGGCGAAGCGCGACGCCGCGACATCGTGGTTCCCAACGAGCGCCTCCGCGCGGGCCAGGAGGTGGATGAGCGTGGGGTCGCGTGGCCGCAGGCGCACGGCGTACTGGGCCACCGCCAGCGCCTGCCTGCCGTCGCCGCGTTCGAGGCAGAGCTGGCCCAGCAGCGCCGCGAGGTCCACCGACCGGGGGTCGAGGACGAGGAGGCGGCGCAACTCGTCCTCCGCCTGCTCGTGCAGGCCCCGCTCGGCGCAGAACTGCACCATCTGCCGGCAGGCTCTGACCGCCAGCCCAGGGGAGTCCTGCACGGCCTCGAGCCCGAGGTGAAGGGTCCTGAGGGCCTCGTCGAGCCGGCCCTCGTCGCAGAGGATGGCGGCCAGCTTGAGGCGGGCGTCGAAGAGCCGTGGCTCGCGGAGGAGCGCCTGCCGGAAGGCGTCTGCCGCCAGCCTGTACTCGCCCGTGCCCGCGTGGGCCTCGCCGAGGTGGTAGTGAGGCATCGCGGAGTCCTGAACGTGGAAGGTCAGCGCCTTGAAGTCCACCACGGCCCCCGCGTACTTGCGCAGGTGCAGCCGTGCGGTGCCGCGCACCAGGTAGAGCAGCGGCACTACGACGCTGCCGAGCTTGCGCTCCGCCTTGCTCGCCGCGGCCTCGGCCTTCTCGTACTGCCCTTTGCCCAGGTAGCAGGTCGCCAGGTCGAGCTGGATTCTGGCCGGGTCGAAGCCCAGGGCTGCAAGCCGCCGACAGAGCTCGATGCCCTCGTCGAAGCGGTCCTGCGCGAGGGCGATCTCGACGCCCTGCCGCAACGCCGGGACGAAGCGAGCGTCGAGCTCGTCGAGGATATGGCGGTTGTGGCGGCGGGCCTCCTCAGGCTTGTCCTCGCGAAGGAAGAGCTCGGCGGCGAAGAGGCGGTTCGCTCGCGAGTCGGGGTCCACCTCGATGGCGCGCTCGGCGTGCTTCACGGCCTCGGCCATGTCGCCGAGGCGGGCCGTGGCTTCGGCGAGGGCGCGCCAGGCAGGTCCATGGCGGGGGTCGATCGCCAGGGCGGCCTTGGCGTGCTTGGCCGCGGCCTCGAGGTGGTGCCGCTCGCGGTCGGTCAGCGCCTTGGCTCCACCCGGCCGACGCTCCCAGACACCGGCGGCTCTCAGGCCGATCTCGGCGCGGAGAACCTCCGCCAGCGGTGAGGCGTCGTGCTTCGCCGCCTCCTCGGCGTAAGTGGCGGCCTGGCGCAGGTCTCCCTTGCCCTGGTAGCACCTGGCCATGCCGCGAAGCGCGAACACGTCGTCGGCCTGCTCGTCGAGCACCTCCTGGAAGTACCGGATGGCGTCGTCGTACTTGCCCGCCTTCCACAGAACCCGAGCCCGCTCGCGGGGCGAGTGGAACAGTCGGCGGACCTCCCCGCTGCCCAGCCACAGCACTGCGCCCGTCACCACGACGGCGAGGCCCAGGAGCGCGATCGCCAGCCACACCGCGCGCGCAGCGCCTCGCTCCCCTGCCCTCACAGGCCAGTGACCTCTAGCACCAAGCAATTGGCATCCCTGCACTTAGGGTGGACCACCTCCGCGCGTCTCTCACCCAGTATACACCTCAACGCGCACGTTGCCAACCGGCCTACCGCGGCCCGTCGTTCGGCGCCGGCACGCCGGGGAGCGGCACCGCTCTGTACGTAGTCGTTAGCGCGCCGTTCTCGACTGCCACGATCGCGTAGTGGTGCCCCAGGGTGACCAGCGCCGGCGCCGTCTGGCAGTCGATCCCGCCCACACGCATCGCCGTGGGCACATGGCAATGGCCTGAGAAGACGGCGCGGACGTTGCCATGCCTCGCGAGCAGACGCTGGATCGCCTGCGCCCCGTGCAGCACGAGATCGGCGCGGTAGAGGCGCCTGCCGGCTGCTCGCTGGGCCTGCGGCAGGACGAGCGGGTAGTGGGTGAGCACCGCGGTCGGCGTCCGACCGTCGCCGTCGAGGAGGCGGGTCAGCCACGCCCGTGTCGCGGCGTCGATGCCCCCACGGCTCGTGTCCACAGCAATAAAGCGCCAGCCGTTGCGGACGAAGGTGTAGTTCAGCCGCTCGGCGCCGAAGACCTCGGTCCATGCCCGTTGGCCGTCGTGGTTGCCCACGACGGGGTACCACGGGCAGTGGAGCCTCTCGAGGATTCGCTTGGCCCGCCGCAGGGCCGGGATGTCGCCCGGGCGGTCGATGAGGTCGCCTGTCACGATAAGGAAGTCGGGGCGCACGTGCTCGTTGACGTCGCGAACGGCGGCTTCGAGCAGGGCGAAGGAGGCCACGAGGTTCTTGGCCATCGGGTCAAGGAAGAAGCGTGGCCGCGGATTGCGCGTCGCCGTGATGCAATGGGTGTCAGAGAGGTGGACGAAGCGGAAGCTGGCCGCCCCGCCAGCGGAGGCCGTCGGGCCAGCCGCCGCCACTGAGACGGCGAGCCAGAACGCCAAACGCCGATGCAACACGGAGGGGCCTCCTGCGTCAGGGCGCGCGAGGGCAGTTCCTGCGGGAAGCGTGCCTAGTGCGGGCGGATGCGCTGGAGCAGCAGGCGGGCTTCAGGGTATTGCCCGCTGACGGCTTCGAGGTGTTCCCGCGCCCTGCCGCGCTGCGGGGTGAAGAAGTAGTTGTAGCCGAGGACGAAGCGAGCGGCTGTGTCGTCCGGCGCGGCCTCGACACGACGCGCGAGCGCGGCGAGCTGGGCATCGAAGCGGGCCGGGTTGCCGTAGAAGTCGCGGCGGTTCATCCCGACGTCCAGCAGGCCGGGAAAGAGCTGAATGCCGCGGCGCAGCGCGTCCGCCGCGCCCTGGTAGTCGCCGATGGCGAAGAGCCCGTGGCCGAGGGCGTAGGCGGCCATGGGGTCCCGCGGCGCTTTCGCCGCTGCCGCACGGTAGGCGACGGCTGCCTCGGCGAACCGTCCGCGCCCGAACAGGTCGTCGCCCCTGTCGATGAGCTGCCTGGCACTCAGACGCGCGTACTCGGGCGGGATGCGGACCGCCTCGGGGCGCGCCGGCATCGCCGTAACAGGTGGCCGTGGGCCGAAGAGCTGGACGCCACCAGTCCCCACGAACTGCACCGAGTCCACGTACGCGAACGGGCCGACGGCTCGGTCGGGGTTGTACGGCACGCTGCTGGAGTACCACCCGGGGGGATAGGGCGTCCAGCCTCGGTACGCGTAGACCCCCGGGCCAACGTAGCCCGAGGAGCCCATGTAGGAGCTCCCTGGATACCCCCAGGAGCGGGAGCCGCCGTGGTAGTACGTCCCGCCGCTGAAGCGGAGCGAGAAGCTCGAGTGGCCGCTGGTGCGGTGGTAGCGGATGTTGAGCCCGCCGCCACGACGGCCCCCAGAGTGGCCGCCGCCTCGGCCGAAGCTGATGCTCGTCCGGGCGAGCGCCACTGCGGGGGCCAGCAGCAGGACCAGCCAGAACGCCTTGCGCATGCGCATGTGACACGCCTCCTCTCTGGGTCCCGTCTCCGCCGCCGAGCGTAGCCAGGCCCCGTCAACCGCGCCATCCGGCCGCCACAGCCCCGAGCCGCCGTGCAGCCAGCCGTCGCTGGGCCATTCCACGACCTGTGCGCGCGAGGAGGATGTTCGCGGCTACTCCTTCGCGCCAGCCTCGGGGGCCGCAGCGCCCTCGGCGGCCTCGCCCTCGGCCGCTATGGCCTCGTCCTCCGGCTTGGCCTTCTTGTGCTTGCTGCCGGCCTTCACCCGCCGCACGCGGACCTTCGGGAGGCCGAAGACGGGGTCGCCCTCCTCCCACTTGTCTTCGTCGATGAGCTTGGCGAGCCGCTCGGCGCGGGTCAGCACGTTGCGATGGCGCGTGAGGGCGCTTTTCGACACCAGGCTCTTGTGGATCGACATCTGCGTTCCTCCTGTGGATGGACTGGACGACAGGGGCCTTATGGTCCCGGGGTCTACTCCTTGCTGCGGCCGGCCTGTGGCTCGCGGGGCGTGCGGACGATCGCGGCGGCGCCGCGCGGGACACCAAGGTAGCGGGCCATGTGGCCGCACTTGGCCCGCAGGATGTGGATGATGTCCCGCTCCTCGTCGTCGAGGGTCTCGAAGTTGGCCTGGCCCTTGGCGATCACGACGTCCACCTCGGCAAAGAGCTCGCGGAACTCGGCGGAGCACAGGCTCAGAGGGACACCGAGGGCGTCGGCCCCAATGTCCACGATCTTCGCCAGCCGCTCGAGTCCCACGGCCTCGGCGTCCTCGCGTGTCACGTCATTGATGATCGGGGCGCGGCGGACGGCGCAGGTGATGTCGTGGACGCCGAGCTGCTCGATGACGAGCTTGTCGCAGACGATCTCGCCGGCATTGTCGAGCAGGTAAAGCGCGGAGCGGGCGCCGCCGAGCGCGTCCCGCAGGAGCGGGTAGTCGTCGTGCGCGACGTCGAGGGAGGCTGCGTCGGCCAGGAGACTCCGCTCCACGTCCTCAACGTCCTGGATGCCCAGGTCGATCATGTTGCCTGCGAGGGCGAACTCGATGGCACGGCGGAGCGGGTCGGGTGCTGCGCGGACCTGCTGGCGGAGATCGTGCTCGATGGCGAGCATCCTCTCGTTGTGGAGGGCTTTGTCCTCCTTGAAGGGGTCGGCGACGCCCAGGTACTTGCAGGCGAAACGCAGCGTCTCGTAGGACACCTCGGCCGGGGAGCGGTCGAAGTTGAGCTCTGGGACCCTCTCCATGCAGGCGAAGAGGAGCTTGCGGTGCAGCCAGGGGTCGTCGGTGACCCGGCGGGCGGCCGAGAGCGCCTGGCGGAGCACGCAGGGGATGCAGTCGGCGGAGGCTTGCACTGGGGCTCCTCGGGCCTGGCGCTACGGGGCGTAGAAGTCGGCGTCCTTGTACTCCGGCTTGCCGGCACGCGACTTCAGTGCGCGGATGCGGGCTTTCACCGTCTCGCGCTCGGCCTCGCTCTTCGCGGCCAGGCCCCGCACGCACAGGCGGTGGGTGCCGCTGCGGTCGCGGTAGGGATGGGCCTGGACGCTGAGGGCCCGGAAGCGGGGAAGCGCGTTCAGGTAGTCGGCCTCCATCTGCGCCCACTGGCGGTGCTGGCGTGCCTTGCCGTAGGTCACGAGGGTGAAGACCTTGCCGTCCACGAGCTCCGGCGCGTCGGAGGCCGGTGTGGCCGGCGTGCCCGTACCGGGGGCTGGCCGCTCTTGCGGGCCTGGCGGCGCGACAGCGGCGGCGTGGGCGCGCCAGCCCTGCTGCCTGCCGAGCATGTACGCCCCGATGATGAGCAAGATGGCACCCACCACGAAGGCAGCGGCCACCACGAAGCTCACCTCAACGGTCTCAGGCAAGGTCCACGCCGGGCTTCCGGCCGGCTGGGTCTCATCAGACGGCTCCGTCGGCTCGGCCTGGCCGTCGGGGTGGGCGTCGGCGTCGGGACGCCCCTTCCTGCCCGCCTGCACCTCGCGGAAGACCTCGAAGAACTCTTCCGGCCCGCGATCGCGCGTCACCGCATACACTCCCATCCTGACGGGGAACCCAACGGTGTAAGGTACCAGAAACGCACCAGGAAGTCAAAGAAAACACGCCGTCGCGAAGCGGGGGCCCGCCCTCTTTGGGGATTCTGACGGCCAGTCGGTCCATTTGGCTTGCTTTTTGCTGTGCCGGTGCTATAATACGGCAGTTGAGCGTTGGGGAATGGTGCAATTGGTAGCACGCCTGACTCTGGATCAGGAAGTTCCAGGTTCGAGTCCTGGTTCCCCAGCCAGCGACGCCCCCAAGGGCGTTGAACTCGTGCCCCCATCGTCCAGTGGCCTAGGATGCCGGATTCTCAGTCCGGTGACAGGGGTTCGAATCCCCTTGGGGGTACCAGGTAGTTCGACATAAGCCCCCATCGTCCAGTGGCCTAGGATGTCGGATTCTCAGTCCGGTGACAGGGGTTCGAATCCCCTTGGGGGTACCAGCGACGTTGGCAGGCGGTTGGGGCGGGCTCGCCTGCCGTCGCGCGAGCGCCCGTAGCTCAGCGGATAGAGTAGCGGTCTACGAAACCGAAGGTCGGAGGTTCGAATCCTCCCGGGCGCGCCATGGAGGACAGAGTTCGCGCGGCTCGGCCCGCGAGAGAGCACGGAGTGGCTCGCCGGCGTGCAGCCGTCTGCGTAGTCTTCTTCCTGATGAGGAAAGGGCAGGCGCATCGGCCAGAGGCCGCAGCTCTGCATCGACGACGAGGGCGCCATGCGGCTCGCCCTCGCCCAGGCCCGCGAGGCCATGGCGGTTGATGACGTGCCCGTAGGTGCCGTCGCGGTCTGCGAGGGCCGCGTGGTTGCACGGGCACACAACCAGCGCGAGTTGCTGCGGGACCCGACGGCGCACGCTGAGATGATTGCCCTGACCCAGGCCGCCGAGGCCCTCGGCCGGTGGCGGCTGACGGGGGTCACGCTCTTTGTCACCCTGGAGCCCTGTGCGATGTGTGCGGGGGCCATGGTGCTGGCTCGCATCGACCGGCTCGTCTACGGCGCGACGGACCCGAAGGCGGGTGCTGTCGAGTCGCTCTACCGCCTGCTGGACGACGCGCGGCTGAACCATCGGGTGCCCCACACAGGCGGGGTGCTGGCCGACGAGTGCGGTGCGCTGCTAAGCGAGTTCTTTCGCAACAAGCGGCGCCGATCGACGTAAGTCATAGCGGAACGGAGAGTTGCCGGAGTGGCCGAACGGGGCGGTTTCGAAAACCGCTGGCGGGGTTCACACCTCGCCCGGGGGTTCGAATCCCTCACTCTCCGCCAGTGAGAGCGGCCAGATGCCAGATTCCAGATGCCGCCGCAGGCGGCCCCGGAGAGGTGTCCGAGTGGCTTAAGGAGCACGCTTGGAAAGCGTGTGGCCGCCCAAAAGGTGGCTCGCGGGTTCGAATCCCGCCCTCTCCGCCACCCGATGGGTCACCCTCGGAGACGGTAAGCCTATGAACAGCAAGGTGATAGCTGCCCTGATCGTCCTGGCCAGCGCTACGGCGGCGTCGGCTGGTGCCCTGCCCTACGCGCCCTGGATGCCGACCCGGGGCAGCGAGACGACCCACCCGGCCATCGAGAGGCTCCGCGGGTGCACCGCCACCGTGCACACGAACCTGGGCGACATCGAGATCGCCTTCGAGCCCGACGACGCGCCCAATGCGGTCCGTAACTTCATCAAGCTCGCCCTCAAGGGCTTCTACGACGGCAGCCGCATCTACGGCGTCTTCGCCGACACCATGATCCTGGCCGGCGACCCCACCGCCACGGGCAAGGGTGACGTCGGCTATACGCTGGACTTCGAGCGCTCCTTCATGGGCCACGACGCCGGCACCCTGGCGATGGACACGGCGCCGGCCAACCCCAAGGACAAGCTGGCCCCGAAGCAGAACTCGGGGAGCCGCTTCTTCATCAACGTGGCGCCCCAGCGCCACCTGGACCGCGATTACACGGTGTTCGCGACCATCACCAAGGGCATCGCCGTGGCCGAGCGGATAGGCCGCGCCCGCACGCGACCGACCGACGGCGCACCGGCGCCCGTCGAGGACATCGTGATCGAGCGCATCACCGTGCGCACCAAGGAGAAGACCACCGGCAAACCCAAAGAGCAGGAGACTAGGTGACCGGCTTCCGCCTGCCGCGGCAATCGGAGGCTGGCAAACCAGCGCTTGTGGCCGTGCTAGACGGGGAACCAGCGGTGCCCTGTAACCCGGAATCCGCTATACCGGGGTCGAAAAGCTCCTCTGAGGCCCTCGACCTTCTGCAGCACGGCACGGCAAGTAGTGATGACGGCTGGGTCCCATGCAATGGGCGGGTGTGAACCAGGTCAGGCCTTGACCGGAGCAGCCTTAAGCACTTCGTCCCATGTGCCGTGGGGTCGCCTGGCTCGAGCCAACTGCTGTGGCCGACTGCCCTGGGCTGGGTCGAAGGGAGTGCACGGCCACGCACTCTCTCACCGCTCGCCCGCCGCGAGCGGATAACCAAGGCGGGACCCCGTGGATTACGTTGTCCTCGCACGGAAGTATCGCCCGCAGACCTTCGAGGAGGTGGTCGGCCAGGAGGGGGTGACCACCACCCTGCGCAACGCCATCGCCAGCGGGCGGGTGGCCCACGCCTACCTCTTCAGCGGACCCCGCGGCGTCGGCAAGACCACCACCGCCCGCATCCTCGCCAAGGCCCTCAACTGCGAGCAAGGCCCCACCCCCGCGCCCTGCGGCACCTGCCGCTTCTGCACCGCCATCGCCAGCGGCGATGACATGGACGTCATCGAGATCGATGCCGCCTCGAATACCAGCGTGGACGACGTGCGGGCCCTCCGCGACAACGTCCGCTACGCCCCCGCACACGCCCGCTTCAAGGTCTACATCGTCGATGAAGTCCACATGCTCAGCCGCTCGGCCTTCAACGCCTTCCTCAAGACACTCGAGGAGCCGCCGGCGCACGTCAAGTTCATCTTCTGCACCACCGAGCCCCACCGTCTGCCCGACACGATCCACTCGCGGTGCCAGCGCTTCGACTTCCGCCGCATCTCCACCGCCGACATCGTCCGCCGCCTCGAGCAGATCTGCGCGCGCGAGGAGCTGACGGCCGACGACGGGGCGCTGACCCTCATCGCCCGAAGCGTCAAGGGCGGCATGCGCGACGCCGAAACACTACTCGACCAACTCACCAGCTACTGCGGCGGGACCATCGGCATCGAGGATGTCGAGAAGGCCCTCGGCGCACTGCCCCGCGGCGAGGTCTTCGCCCTCTTCGACCACATCGCCGCCCACCAGCCCGGCGAGGCCCTTGCCCTGGTCCATCGCGCGCTCCAGGACGGCAGGGACACCGAGAGCCTCATCACCCAGCTCATCGCCCACGTCCGCTCCCTCCTCGTCCTCTCCGTCTGCGGCGCGGACGCGGCGCTGCTGGACGAGACGCCGGAGGACGTGGCGCAGCTCGACCAGCAGCGACAGCGCTTCACCCCCGACGGCCTGCTCTACATGAGCCAGGTCCTCTGGGAGACCCTGCGGAAGGTCAAGGACAGCGCGCAGAGCCGCGTGCCCATCGAGCTGGCGCTGATCAAGCTGGCGCAGGGCAACGGGCTTCAGCCGATCGGGCAGGTCCTCGAGCGCCTGGAGGCCCTGGAGGCCCGCCTTAGCGGCGCCAGATCCCCCGCAGCGCCCCAGGCACCGGCCCCGCAGGCTGCAACCTCGCCGCCGCGGCCCGCGCGCAGATCGAGGCGCTCGGGGCAAAAAAAAAAGGCCGTAGCCGCCCCTGAGCCCCGCGACGACGGCGAGCGGGCGCTCCGCGAGCACACCAGGCTCCTCGAGGCGCAACAGGCCCTCGAGCAGGAAGCGATGGCCCACCCCGCGGTGGCCAGGGCTCTGGAAATCCTCGAAGGCAAAGTGGTCAAGCGGGAGACATAGCCAATGCCACGCGGCATCAGCGGAATGGGCGACCTGGTCCGCCAGGCTCAGCGGATGCAGAGCAAGATGGCCGAGGTCCAGGCCAGCCTCAAGGAGCGGGTGGTCGAGGGCACTGCGGGCGGCGGAATGGTCACCGTCCTGGTCAACGGCCAGCAGGAGCCTGTGGCCGTGAAGATCGACCCCGAGGTCATTGACCCCAACGACCCCGCACTCCTCGAGGACCTGATCCTCGCCGCCTCGCGCCAGGCCCTCCAGAAGTCCAAGGAGCTCGCTAACGAGGAGATGAGCAAGGTCACCGGAGGGATGAACATGCCGGGCATGTTCTGAGCGATTGGAGGGGTGGAGGGATGGATGGATGAATGGATGGTTGGAGGGGTGGAGGGATGGATGGATGAATGGATGGTTGGAGGGGTGGTGGGATGGATGAGTGGAGGAAGACACGGGCGGTACGGCGCCCTCTTCTCCGTCCATCCACCCATCCAGTCCTCCATCCATCCATTCAACCAGTGTTCCATTCTTCCACCCGTTCCGCCCGAGCGGCTTCCGAGCGAATGCGAGTGATATGTCGCAGGCCTACACCGAATCGATGACGCGGCTGATGGAGGAGCTGGGCAAGCTCCCCGGCATCGGGGAGCGCACGGCCGAGCGGCTGGCCCTCCACATCCTGAAGGCCAGCGACGAGGAGGCCATGGCCCTGGCCCGCGCGATCCGCGACGTCAAGAAGAAGACGCGGCCCTGCTCGGTCTGCTGCGGCATCA
>CAZDNN010000028.1:8587-22363 GCA_964506385.1 uncultured Planctomycetota bacterium | reverse complement strand
GAGGACGACGCGGACGGGCGAGGAAGGAACCCCAAGAACCGGGGCCAGACTCGGCTCTGGGTGTGTGTTTGCGACGCTGAGGGGGCCGCGCTATAATTCAGTTTCCTGCCGCAGTGGAATGTCCGGCTTTCCCCAATGGCCTCGCGCGCTGAAAGGAACCTGGCTCAATGCAGTATCGCGTCGCTGGCAGCACTGGCGTCCGCCTCTCGACCCTCGGCTTCGGGTGCATGCGCCTGCCCAAGGCGGGCGACGACAGGAAGACGATCGACGTCGAGGCCTCCCACCGCCTCTTCTCCCGCGCCGTCGAGCTGGGGGTGAACTACTTCGACACGGCCTACGTCTACAACGGCGGTGACAGCGAGCGCTGCCTCGGCCGGTTCCTCGAGACCATTGACCGCTCGAGCGTCTACGTCTCGACGAAGAATCCCGTCGGGCAGAGCTGGTTCGCCATCCCGGGCGACGTGCCGACGGGCGACCTCTACCGCCGGCTGCTCGACGAGGAGCTCGAGCGGCTCCGCACCGACTACATCGACTTCTATATCTGCCACGACCAGTCGCTCGTGACCTTCCGGGTCATCGGCAAGGGCCCCGGCGGCCCGCTCGACCAGGCGCTCAAGGCCCGCGACGAGGGGCTCATCCGCCACATCGGGATCTCGAGCCACGACTCGCCGCAGAACATCCAGAAGATGATCGAGATGGCCGACGGCGCCATCGAGTTCCTCATCGTCCAGTACAACCTGCTCGACCGCCGCAACGAGCCGATCATCGAGTACGCGCACGAGAAGGGCATCGGCGTGAGCATCATGGGGCCGGTCGGCGGCGGAAGGCTCCAGCACCCGTCCGAGGTCTTCATGAAAGCCACCGGCGCCGCCTCGACGGCCGAGGCCGCCATCCGCTTCGTCCTCGCCAACCCCTGCGTGACGACCGCGATGTCGGGGATGAACAGCCTCGAGCAGGTCGAGGAGAACGCCGCCTCCGCCTCCCGCGAGGAGGCCCTTTCCGAGGCCGAGCTGCGGGCCATCGAGGAGATGGTGGACCGCAATCGCGAGCTGCTCAGCCTCTACTGCACGGCCTGCGGCTACTGCATGCCCTGCCCGCACGGCGTAGACATCCCCGGGAACTTCGCGGCGCTCAACACCCTGAGGGTCCACGGCCTCGTCCAGCTCGCGCGGCAGATGCACAAGCGCCTTGGCGAGGGCATCGCCGCGAACTGCCAGGGCTGCGGCACTTGCGCCGGCAAGTGCCCCCAGCATATCGACATCGAGACCCGCCTCGCCGAGGTCGCCGAGGCCTTCGCCGAGGAGTGACATGGAAACTGGGGGGAACCTTCTTGGAAGACAGGTTCCCCCCAGACCCCCCTCCAGACCCCCCTCCAAGAACTTTCACATTGGCGTCAGCCCATTGTAGAAGTTTTCGGGAGGAGGGGTCTGGGGAGGAGACCGTTTTCCAAAAGGGTCTCCTCCCCAGCTCTCCTTCAGTGCAGTGGGCGTGGGCCGCGCTCGACGCCGCCGATGGCGGGGTCGAGGGAGCGGGCCTTGTGGAAGAGGCGGTCGCGCTCCGCAGGGTCCGCGGCGCCGGCGCCCATGAGGACGTAGCCGAGGTTGAAGTAGTAGTCGGCCTGGCCAGGGTCGAGCTCGATGGCCTTGCGGAGCGCGGTGCGGGCACGCTCGAGGCGGTCGAGCACCACGCGGTCGTGGGCACGCTGGGTGGTCAGCCAGGCGCCGAACCGTACGTGCAGCGTCCCGAGGTCGTAGAATGCGTCCGCCGACCCTGGGTCGAGGGCCGTTGCCCTCTCGGCGTGGTGGATCGCGCGGCGATAGGCATCGGAGACATCCTGGCCGGTACGCATCCAGGCGAGCTGGCCAAGCAGCCGGACCGCTTCCATGTGGAGGGCCACGTCGTCGGGCCTGCGGGCCAGCTCGTTCTCGATGGCAGCCACCTTCGCCACGAGGTCGCGCGCCGCGCGCTCCCGCTCCTCAGAGAAGGCTCGCAGCACGGAAGGCTTCACCGCGTAGACCTCGATGCCCGGCCCCGCGCGCCACCAGCCCGGCTCGACGCGGGCCAGCAGGTCGCCGCAGGCCAGCAGCTCCGCGCGTCGCGCGGCGCGTCGCCTCGCCTGCTCGGGCGGCATGGCCGCGAAGTCCGCGACCCCATCGCTCAGCACGAAGTGGGTGACGCCCCGCTCCTTCAGGTACTCGCGGCCCACGATGTCGTAGAACTCGAAGCCTGGGTTCTTGATGGGCAGCACGTCCCCCGCCGTGTCCCACAAGGCGTCGTAGTCGCGCAGGATCCAGCCGTGCGGCCCCCGCAGGCGCTCGCGCAGGGCTCGGAACGCCAGGGTCTTCGTGTCGGGCCGCCAGAAGCGGACGACCTCGCGGACGCTGATCGCCGCCCCGGGCAGCAGCATCGCCGCCACGAGGGCCGCCGCCAGGCGTCGCCGCCTCGGCCAGAGCGCCGCCACGGGCGCCGCCGCCATCACCGCCACCGCCGGCACGATGGGCATCAGGTAGTGCGCCTGGCGGAAGGCCCAGCCCGAGATCAGCAGCACGTAGGCCACCAGGGGCGCCCCGACGACGAGCAGCGCCCTGCGGCGCCGCCGCCACCAGACGGCCGCGCCCGCGGCCGCCAGCACGAGGGGGACCGCGCCGAGCCACTCCGCAGCCTTCGCCCCGAACTCGACGAGCGCGGGCGCCCGCTGCGCCGACTCCGCCTTATCCCCAGCCACGACGAAGGCATAGCCCGTGCGGAGCTCCGCCAGCATCGCCCCGCAGTCCAGCACGTGGAACGGCGAGGTGACCACGAACCCGGCGACGCTGCACAGCGCCGCCAGCCACAGGTCCCCCCCCGCCAGCCGCCTGTACCACGGGCGGCCGCCGGGCGCGACCATGTGGGCGGCAAGCACCGCGACGCAGGCCATCAGGCCGTTGTACTTCGACCCCGCGGCGAACCCGATGCACAGGCCCGCCAGCACGTAGAGCCGCCGCCTCGGCTTCTCCGCGATCCGCCACGCCAGCAGCAGCGTCAGCGCCACCCACATGGCCATCGTCGTGTCCGGCTTCGCGATGTGGCCGAACTTCACGTGGAGCGGCATAAGCGCCAGCACGCTCGCCGCCGTGGCCGCGCCCGCCAGGCCCATCAGGCGCATCGCCAGCTTCCACGCCAGCAGGACGCCGAGCACGCCCGCCGTCGCGCTCAGCAGCCGCCCCGTGATGTAGGGCACCCACCGCTGCGCCTCGGGCGCCAGGAGCGGGCGGAGCACCAGGTTGGTCACGGGGTAGGCCAGCGCGATGGCATAGCGGTAGAGGCCGGGGTGGTGGAAGCGATGGGGATTCAGGTCGCCCGTCGCCACCATCTGCTCCGCCGACATCGCGAAGTCCCACTCGTCGAGATGGTGGAAGCGCGGCTGCGACACCCCCAGCGGCACGAAGCGCAGCACCCCCGCCACCACGAGGATGGCGAGCAGCGCCCGGCGCGGCGCGGTCGCCGGGCCGTCGGTTTCTGTTGCGGTTGGCTTCTTCGCCACGGCGCGCTCCGACGGCTGTGGGCAGGCACATCCCGTCCCGCAGATTATCGCAGATTCGCCCCCCGACCGCACGTGCTGATGCGCGGAGACAGCCGGGGTCACCCCGCCTGGAGGGCGAGGTCGAGCAGGCAGGCGCCAGTGAGCAGGAGCAGGAACAGGGCCTGCTGGGCGATGGTGGCGGACTGGGCGGGAAGCATGGCGCGGACGTCATTGTGGTGGGCACGGAGGACGCGGAAGGCCCGCCAGGTCAGAGGCGCGACGAGGACCACAAGACAGGCCCACACAGGCAGCCACCCCGCGGCTACCCCCGCCGCCACGGCCCCGTAGGCGCCGAGAACGAGCAGCTCGTAGACCGCCACGGCCCGCCGCCGCCCGAGCCGCACCACCAGATGCCGCTTGCCCGCCGCCGCGTCGGCCTCGGCGTCGGGGAACTCGTTGACCAGCAGGATCGCCGCGACCAGCAGACCCGCAGGCACGCCGACCCAGCCGACCGACCACGACAGGGTCCCCCGCTGCACCCACTCGACCCCGAGCACGGGCAGCACGCCAAAGGCGATGAAGATGCCCAGCTCGCCCAGGCCCCGGTGCGCGAGCCGCAGGGGCGGCGCCGTGTAAAAGCAGGCGATGGCGCCGCCGCACAGGCCGATGCCCAACACCACGTGGCCCGGCGTCGCCAGCCACAGGCCGATCCCGCATGCCGCGCCCGCGGCGAGACACAACACCCCCGCGGTCAGGACCGCCCGCGCGCTCAGGATGCCCTCCTGGATGACCCGGCTCCCGCCCGAAAACGGCGTCGCGTTGCGGTTGAGCGGGTCGCTGCCGCTGCGGTGGTCGAAGTAGTCATTCGCCAGGTTCGCCCCCGCCTGGATCAGCGCGAGACCGACGACGGTGAGTGCCGCGAGGCCCCAGCGGACGCTGCCCGCGACGCGCCAGCATGCCGCCGTCGCCGCCACCGCAGGCATGAGCGAGGCCGTCAGGAACGGCACCCGCGCCGCGACCAGCCACGTCTTGACCAGGCTGTCGCCGGGCGACAGGCCGCTGGGTGTGGGGATCGGTATCTCGCTCATCGCCGCGCCTCTCACTCATCCCTTCTGAGGCATCCTGAGAGGGCGAGGCCCCCGCCGAGCCGCCCCACCGACGTAGCGACCAGCTCAGCAGGAGCCTCGCCCTCCCGCCTTCCGGAAGACGGAGACCAGCAGGTAGCCGCCGAAGAGCCGCGACAGCACCCTGTCCAGCCAGCGCACGGCGGGAAACCGGTAGGCCCGCACGCACAGGCGATGTGCGAGCCGCCGCGCGCCGCGCACGATGAGCAGGCGGCTCACCAGCTCCGAGACGATGATGAGGAAGCCGACCGACCGCTCGTCCAGCAGCTCGGCGCCCTCGACCGTCCCTGCCAGGGTGCGGACGGGGTATTCAGGGCCGTAGGGCCACTTGCCGATTGCTTCGAGCACGGCCTTGCCCAGCCGGTAGAGCCACGACCGCGCGTAGGGGTTCATCGTCACCAACAGGCCGCCGGGCCGCAGCGTCCGCACCATCTCGGTGAGGAACCGCCGCTGGGGGCCGGCCTCGAAGTGCTCGAGCACCCCCTCGTTCCACGTCACGTCGAAAACGCCCGTCGCATAGGGCATCTGGAAGCACGAGCCTCGGACGTAGTGCCCTCCCTGCCCACCACTGTCCAGCGAGCGGCTCAGGCGCAGGGCCTCGGGCGTGATGTCGATCAGGTGGGCCTCGAGGCCCTCGGCGGCCAGGCGGTGGGAGACGCGTCCCGTGCCGCAGCCCGCCTCGAGCAGCCGCCGCGGCTGGGCGCCGTGCGCGGCGAGGGTCTCGCGGAGCGCGTGCCAGATCGTCTCGCACATGAAATCCCACGGCGGCGTGTGGTCGAGCTGGGCTTGCCAGTAGGCCGCCCATAGCTCGAAGACCTCGCCCGCCGGGGCATCGTATCCATTCTTCACGGTCGCGAGCATAAGCGCAAGGGCCTGCGAAGTCAACACATGAGTCTCGGCGACGGCAGCGAGGGGCGCCCGGAGGTAGCGCAATGCTCTGTCGGCGCGGTGTATGTTTTTTCTGACAGTTTCTTCTTGCGCGCGGCGGGCGGTCCTGCTATGATCCCCCGGTGCCTATCGTCCGGCGCTATAGCCACGGCGCCGCTACGTCCTCGAACACAGCGACAGGAGTCCGCCCCCATGCCCCGGGACGGTCGCTCTGCCCCTACGGTCCTTGTTGTGGACGATCTCCAGGGTGTCCGCCAACTGCTTCGGTCGGTGCTCGAGAAGGCGGGCTACGAGGTGCTCGAGGCCGAGGACGGCCGGCGGGGCCTCGACCTGGTGCGGACGGAGTCGCCGGATGTGCTGCTGCTGGACATTCGGATGCCGGGCCTCGACGGCTTCGCCGTGCTGGAGCGCGCGCGCGCGGCGGACCCCGAGCTGCCGGTCATCATGGTCACGGCCTACGCGGACACGGACACCGCGGTGTCGGCCATGCAGCTCGGCGCCTACGACTACCTGAGCAAGCCCTTCAACCACGGGGAGGTGCTGGCCGTGGTCGAGCGGGCGCTCGAGCATCGCCGCCTGGCCCGCGAGGTCCGCACGCTCCACGACCAGTTCAGCCGCGTCGGCCCGCTCGCCGAGCAGCTCGGCACGAGCGACGCCATCGGCGATCTGCTCGAGGCGACCGGGCGGGTGGCCCAGACGGACCAGCCTGTGCTGATTGCGGCGGAGCCCGGCTCCGGCAGCGAGCTGGTGGCGCGGGCGATCCACGCGCGGTCGGCGCGCCGCAACGGCCCGTTCGTGGCCGTGGACTGCGGTGCCGTGCCGGCCGACCAGATCGAGCGGGAGCTGTTCGGCCACGAGCGCGACGCCTTCCCGGGCGCCGACCGCCGCCGGCCCGGCCAGCTCGAGCTGGCGGCGGGAGGCACCGTGTTCCTCGCCGACGTCGGGGCGCTGCCCCTGGCCGCTCAGGGCCAGCTCCTGGCGTTCCTCCAGGAGGGCGAGCTCCAGCGGGTCGGCGGCACCGAGCGGATCCCCATCGACGTGCGGATCGTCGCCTGCGCGGGGCCTGGGCTGGACGAGGCGGTGGCCGGCCACCTGTTCCGCCGCGACCTCTACGACCACATCGCAGCGGCGCGCCTCGCGATCCCGCCGCTGCGCGAGCGGCCCGACGACATCGTCTTCCTGGTCCAGCGCCTGCTCGACGCCACCAACAGAGAGCTGCGCAAGCAGGTGGCGGGCGTGAGCCCGGAGGCACTCGACCGCCTGGTGGCCCACCCCTGGCCCGGCAACGTGCGGGAGCTGCGTCAGGCGATCAAGCGCGCCGTGCTCCTCGCCGACGAGCGCATCGAGGCCGAGCACCTCAGCCTCGCGCCCGTCGCGCCGCAGCCGCAGGCCGAGGCGCCAGAGGCGGAGTCTGACGATGCGGGCCTGCCGCTCTCCGAGCGGACCCGCCGCGCCGTCGAGCGGGTCGAGACCCAGGCCATCGCCGCCGCCCTCGAGCAGGCCGGCGGCAACAAGCGCCAGGCCGCAAAGGCCCTCGGCATCAACTACAAGACCCTCCTGACCAAGGTCAAGAAATACAAGCTTCAGAGCAGCGGGGAGCCCCACTGATGAGCAGCGAGCAGCACGCGGCGACGGGGAGGGTACACACCCGCAGGGTCCTGGTCGTGGACGACGAGCCGAAGGTGCGCTCGACCATCTGCCAGATGCTCGAGCGGCTCGGCTGCGATGTGACCGAGGCGTGCGACGGCGAGGAGGCCCTCGAGCGGGTGGCCGCCGAGTTCTTCGACGTCGCACTCATCGACGTGCGGATGCCGCGCGGCCACGAGGGCCTCGAGGTCACTCGGCGCGCCAAGCGCGTCCGGCCAGACCTCCACGTCGTCGTCATCACCGGGGTCCCGACCGGCGACATCGCGTTCCAGGCGGGCAAGGAGGGGGCCGATGACTTCCTGCCCAAGCCGCTCGACATGGACCAGCTCCGGGTCATCCTCGACCAGCTCCCCATCCCACCCGGCGGTCGCGACGGCGAGAAGAGCCTCCCGTGGTTCATCGGCGAGAGCCCTGCCATCCGCTCCCTCTACCGCAGAATCCGCGAGCGCATCGCCCCGAGCGACGAGACCGTGCTCATCCTCGGCGAGAGCGGCACAGGCAAGGAGCTCGTCGCCCAGGCCATCCACTTCTGGGGGCCGCCCCGCCGGCGTCGCCACGCCTTCGTCGCGGTCAACTGCTCGTCGGTCGCCGAGGGCGTGCTCATGAACGAGCTGTTCGGCCACGAGCGCGAGGCCTTCACCGGCGCCGCAGGCCGCAGGAAGGGCCTGGTCGAGCAGGCCCACAAGGGCACCCTGTTCCTCGACGAGATCGGCGACGCAAGCGAGGCCCTCCAGATGGCACTCCTGCGGGTCCTCGAGCAGGGAGAGGTCCGTCGCCTCGGCTCCTCCGAGACCATCGATGTGGACGTCCGCGTGATCGCTGCGACCAACAAGAATCTCGAACGCGAGATCAGCGAGGGCAGATTCCGCAAGGACCTCTACTACCGCCTCAACGTCGTGCCCATCGACATGCCGCCGCTGCGGGACCGGCCTGGGGACATCCCCTTGCTGCTCGACCACTTCCTGCGCCGCTACGGCGAGCCCGACCGTCGCTTCGCCGAATGCGCGGTCCGCGCCCTCCAGCGCTGCCGCTGGCACGGCAACGTCCGCGAGCTCGAGAACCTCGTCCGCCGGCTCATCGTCCAGGTCGAGGCCCCCGAGATCCGCTCCGAGCACCTCCCAGCCCAGTACCGCGAGACCCCCGTCCAGCGGCCCATCCACGCCGGCAGCTTCCGCGAGGCCAAGGAGGTATGGGAGCGGCACTACATGGAGGCCCTCCTTCAGCGGGTCGGCGGCAACGTCAGCGAGGCCGCCCGTCTCGCCGGCCTCGGCCGCACTTACTTCCACGAGAAGCTCCGCAAGTTCCAGATCGACCCCAACGCCTACCGTGACCAGGCCCCGCCCATAGCTTGAGTGGTGTCAGATCTTGATTAGTGATTAGTGCAGGTCCGGGCCCCCGGCCCGTCTGTGCACCCCGCCTCCCACTAATCACTAATCAAGATCCGACCCCCTCTGCCGAGATCCAACCCCCTCTGCTCGCTCCGGCGGCTCAGGGCAGCTCGCGGAGGGCGATGTCCTTGAAGCGGATGCGCAGTTGGTCGCGTCGGTGGATCTGGAGCGCGATGACGCCGCGCTCCCCAGCCTTCCGCTGCTTGTGCACCGCGTCGTTCAGCACCCCGTCGCCGTCATACTCCATGACCGTCACGCCGTTGAGCACGGCCTTGAGCCGCATCCCGTCGGCGGTGATCTCGAAGGTGTTCCAGCCGTCGCCCTGATCGCTGTAGACGAACTTGTGGCCCTCGACGGCCATCGCCTTGCTGACCCACTTGCCCTTGGGCACCTTGGGATAGAGCCAGCGCTGGTTGCCGCGGGTCTCGTCCCAGATCATCCCCGTGCGCCAGGGGCCGGGGGGGTGGATGTCGATCTGCGGGCCGTCGAGGTAGCCGGCCTCCGTGTCATAGTGGCTGCGGATCTGCACGCCGCTGTTGCCCGGGCTGTCCCGGTATGCCTGGAACTTCAACCGCAGCACGAAGTTGCCGTACTCCTTCTCCGTGCACAGCCAGACGTAGTCGTGGCCCTTCGCGCCCATCGAGTCCGCCACGATTGCGCCGTCCTCGACCTTCCAGAACGTCCTGCCCTTGTCCTGCGGCTTGCACTGGACGGTCCAGCCGGTGAGGTCCTTGCCGTTGAACAGCGAGGTCCAGCCCTCGCCTGTGATGGCGGCGGCGACGGCCTTGGCCATGAGGGCAGCGCCCTCGGCGTTGGGGTGGATCTTGTCGGGGAAGAGCTCGGGCTTGCCGCTGAGGGCGGTGTGGAGGTCGATGGTCGGAAGCTTCTTCTCTGCGGCGACCTTCTGGATGATGGGGCTGATCTCGCCCTTGACGGTCTTCTCGTTGATGCCCCAGCGGGTCTGGTAGACGGGCACGGGCAGGCAGAGCCAGACTGTCGGCTTCGAGGGCAGCGCCGTGAAGTGGTCGGCCAGGGCGCGCAGGTCGCCATCGAAGTCGGCCTTGTGGCGCCAGTTCTGCGGTTTGGAGTCGTTGGTGCCGAGCTTGATGATGACGACGTTGGGCTGGAAGTCGCTCGCCTGCTGGAAGGCCTTGAGCTTCCAGTAGGGCTTGTCGCCCTTCTTGAGCAGCGTGGCGCCGCTCACGCCGAAGTTCCGCACGTCGTAGCCGTCGCCGAGCAGGCGGCCGAGGACGGCGGGATAGCTGTTCTTCGCCCGGTCGCGGATGCCGGCGCCAAAGGTGATGCTGTCGCCCACGCAGGCGACGCGGACGGTCCCCGCCGCGGCGCAGGCCGCCGCCAGGAGGGCCGCCGCTGCGGCCAGGATGCTCGCTCGCCATCGCCTCTGCATTCGTCTTCTCCTCTCGGCTCGTCATCGTCGGAAGGCGTCGGCTTCGGCCGCGCCGATGAAGTTGCGGTACTCGGGCCGCGTCATCCACGTCTTGTAGCGCGGGTCGCTCGACCATCCTTTGTAATGGTCTTCGACCTCTTCGGCAAGTGCGCGGTCGAGGATGGCCTTCTCGCCCTCGGCGAGAGCGATGTGGCCGGCGACCTTCCCAGACGTGGCGAAGGTCACGCGCCAGCGCCGAGGCCCGACAGTCACCGCCGCGCCCACACGGCCGGCCTCCTCGATGAGCACGACGGGCGGCATCTGGCGCGTCTGCTGCTCCGTTGCGAACAGGACGGTGAGGAACTGGGCCGTTGCGGGCCGCCCCTTCGGCTCGACCTCGATCCGCCAGCCCTCGACCCCGATGCTGTTCTCCCGCTGATGCAGGCCCTTCGCGCCCTTGTGCTTGCCGTACGTCGCGGCAGTGGGGCCGTAGTTGACGCCATCGACCTCGAAGTCGTGCCAGGCGCCGCCGATGGTGCGCACCGTGCGGTCCGCCTCCTTCGGCAGCAGGAGCCTGGCGAACAGACGGCCCTTCATCCCAGGCCACCGGTCATCAATGACGAACGTGTCGCCCGCCGTGTGCAGGAAGCGCCCGCCGGGCTGCGGGTTGGGCTCGCGGGTCTTGCCGTCGGCGGCGATGACGAGCTGCTTCGCAGGCGGCAGTGAAGGGTCGGCCTCCGTCTTGCCATTCCAGGCCGGCTCGTAGAGGGCATGCAGGTTCCAGATGATCTCCTGCCCCGCCTCCGCTGCGACGACGCGGTCGAACACCACGAAGAGGTCGGGGCGGAGGTAGACGAACTGGCGGGTGATGGACGTGACTCGCGTCGGCGGATACGAATGGGTGGCGTCGCCGGCGGCGTAGTCGAATAGCGGCGAGGTCTCGTAGGCGATGATGCGCCCCTCGCGGAAGGGCCGCATTCCCGGCTTACGCTCGGGCAGGCCCCAGAGCTTCCACCACGCCTTGTCCTGGATGGGCGACTGGCCGCCGCGGCGGACGACACCGAGCAGCCTGTCCTTCCAGCCACGGAGCTCGATGGGCTCGCGGCCGACGGTGATCGAGTTGTGGGCGATCGTCTGGCGGGCGTACTCCCGCATGTTGACGGACTCCGCGAAGCCGAGAGCGCGGTTGTTGAGGGTGTGGACGGCCCCCGTGTCGGCGGCGAGGATGCCACGTTTGCCGATGAGGAAGTGGAGGTTGTCGGCGTTGTTGCGGCCCCAGGCCCCGTCGATCTCGCCGAAGCGCCCGCAGCGGAAAAGCGCGTAGGTCGCCCCCGCCGTCCAGTCCGACCGCATCACCGCGTGGCCGTTCTCGGGGAAGAGCCTCGCCGGCGGCAGCGTCGTTGGCTCGACCACTGGCAGGTCGGGGTCGAGCCACAGCAGCTTGCCCCACACCCCGCCCTGGCGCAGCGCGCTCGTGCCCCAGCCCATCGAGATCTCGGAGATGACGTTCTCGACCCACCACTGCCCGACGCCGTCGTGGAAGCGGCTCGCCACCAGCACCGCCAGGCTCTCACCCTCGAACTTCGCGGGTGTCACCGTCTGCCAGTGGCCGCACATGGCCGTCACGCCCACGTGCACGCACTCGGGCCGGCTGGTCCACGGACGGTAGTGGAAGAGATACCACTCGGGCGTGTGCGCCGCGAAGTCGCAGCGCGACACCCAGTCCTGCCCCGTCGCGTTCGTCCAGGCGGCGGCCATGGTGAGCCACTCGGTGTAGAAGTGCTCGCCATGGTAGCCGTGGGACATCGAGCTGCCGCCGCGGCCCTGCGACCACAGGTTGTTGTAGGCCACCCCGCGCACCAGGTCGCTCGGGTAGCGCTTGCGCAGGTCCTCATCCAGGAAGGCGTCGTGGCCGTGGCCCCAGGCGGCGAGGGCGAGTGTGACGTGGGGCCGCCAGCGCTCGGCCTTGATGACCGCGACGATGCGGTCGGCCTCGGCCTTCTGCTCCTGGGGCGAGAGGCCGGCCATGACAAGGTCGGCGGCGAGGGGGTAGGTCTGGATCCACGTCGGCCTGAGCTTCGCCTTCGCCTGCTCGAGATAGCGTTGCTCGCCCGTCAGGTGGTAGAGGACGCCGAGCAGTATGGCTGACGCCTTGCCCTCGGCGGCAAGCTGCCTCGCCCAGGCAAGCTCCTTCGCGATCCGGGGATGCTTCAGCCGCTCGCGGAGGCGCGGGATGTCCGCCTTCGTGAAGAGCAGGCGGGGATGCTCCTTCCGCGCGAGCGCGCAGTCGGCGGGCACATCCACGCCGCCGATCCGCATCGTCTCCCCTCCCCCAACAACCCCAACCACGCAGGCGAGAGCGGTCGCGAGGAGCATTGCGCGGGGCATCGGGTGCCTCCAGTTCAGGGCAGGTACCAGTAGCCGAACAGCAGGTCGTCGCGCCGAGGCTTGCGGCTCTTGAGCGCGTCGTCGGGCATCCAGCCCTCGGGCATGAGCAGGGCGCAGGTGAAGATGGTAGAGGCCATGGTCTCGTGGACGGTGAACTCGCATTGGCCGACGTTCATGTGGGGATGGCAGGCCCAGCGCCGCCAGACGGGGACCTGCTGGTTCGCAGGCTTGAGAAAGGCCTCGTGTCCGCCGCCGGGCTTGGGCGCCTGCCAGACGCCGAGCCGCAGGTCGCGGAACATGCCGCCGGTGATCCCATAGATGGTGATGCCGGGCACGGGGTCGAGGATGCCGTCGTTCTCGCTGTTGGCGTGCTGGATGTCGATGGGGTAGACGAAGCCGAGCCCTGTGGTCCAGCTCATGCCCATGGGGTTGGTGCCGAGCATGAAGTCGGCGTTGAGGATTGCGGCGTCGCGGTACTTCGCCTCGCCGGTGAGCTGCCAGGCGATGAGCAGCGCGCGGCCGCGGTTGGTCATGTCTGAGGAGCCCCAGCCCATCCAGTAGTCCTGGTGGCGGGGCCACGTCTGGCGATAGGGCTGGCCGTCGGCGAGCTTCCGCAGCTTCTCCGCCTCGTTGATGTAGAAGGCCCGCTGCGCGGCGACCAGCTCCGTCGGCAGGGCCTTGGCCGCGCGGCTCGCGATGTCGAAGTACCACCAGGCGGAGAAGTCGTTGTAGGTGTAGGGCCAGGCGAATGGCGGCGGCGCAACCTTCGCCAACTCGGGGATGCCGTCGAGGTATCCCTTGTCGCCGGTGAGCAGGTAGAGCCGCAGCTTGGCGTGGATGAGGTAGGGCGCGTTCATCGCGTCCTTCTCCTCCCACGTCCGCGTGTACTTCTCGCCCCTGCCCCGGTTTCTCGCGGCGTGGATGACGATCTTGCCCAGCGAGTTCTTCGGGTCGGCGCCGAAGGCATAAGCCCGCTTGGCGAGGGTCGCCCACTCCGCCGCCTTTGGCTTGTCGAAGGGCTCGAGCAGCTTGGCGAGCTGCGCGGCGGCGGCCGCGAAGATCAGCGAGCTCCAGCGAGTGCGACGCGAGAAGGCGTACTTCACCTTCGGGTCGTCGATCTTCGGGTGCGTCCACGTCTCGACCATCCCCGAGACGGCGCCGCGGTCGTCCATGCTGCGCTTCCAGACCTCGAGGCCGAAGGCCGCCTCGTCCAGGATGTCGGGGATGCCGTTGCCCGACTCGGGCAGGTGGAGCTGGCCGTCGGTGAACTTCGCGGGCGCGATCTCGTAGGCGTTGAGCAGGTCGAAGACGCACGAGTAGTGGTAGATGTTGCGATCCCAGTCGGCCGCGTCGTGCCAGCCGCCGACCACGCTCTCGGTCTTCCGCGTCGCGTCGAGGCTGCCGCCGATGACGTCGAAGACCTGGTAGCCCTTGGGCCGCTGGAAGTGGCCG
>CAZDNN010000028.1:0-8487 GCA_964506385.1 uncultured Planctomycetota bacterium | reverse complement strand
GCTGCCGCCGATGACGTCGAAGACCTGGTAGCCCTTGGGCCGCTGGAAGTGGCCGGTGTGGAAGGGCACGTGCTCGCACTCGTAAACGGGGTCGGTGTGGCAGCGGATGCGGGTCCACGCCGTGTGCTTCCGCTCCAGCGGGATGCCGCATCGCTGGTGGTAGAGGCCGCGGCAGGCGATGTAGAAGGCGCGGCCGTAGACGTCGGGCGCGTGGCGGAAGGTCCACGACCGGCCGACGCCGGGGATGGTGATGAAGAGCTCGCCCTCCGCCTTCAGCCCGCCCAGGTCCAGCTCGTAGACGTCCTCGCCGCACAGCAGCGGCCGCGTCGCCGGATCGTCGTTCTTCCCCGGCCGGGGCGCCACGCGGGGATTCCTCTCCCGCAGCCGCACGGCACCCGTGTGCACCACCTTGCCCGTCGCGGCGGAGACGACCTGGAACTCCCTGGCGTAGGAGAAGTCGTGCGGCCCGAACTCCTGGAGCCAGGCGCCCAGGTAGGCGAACTTGCTGCCCGCGCCGGGCAGATACCCGACCTGGTTGACCTTGATGGCGCGCGAGACGGTCCGCAGCTCGTCGTAGAGGAAGGTCACCCGCTTGCCGTTTCCGAGCGCGATGCGATAGTGCCTGCCATTGGCCAGGGGTTCGGGCATCTCGAGGTAGGAGTAGTGGGCGTAGTGGATGCGGCCGCCGCCGCGGACGCGCGTGCCGCCGAGCGAGACGATGGTGCGGGTCACCCGCTTCGGCTGCCTCGGCGTCTTGTAGCGGGGATCGTCGGCGCTGGCGATGCGATAGAAGCCCGGCTCGTCGAGCTTGCGCTCGCCCGCGAGGTTGCGTGCCTGAGCGCCGTACTGGGCGCGGAGCCTCGGCCGATCCTTATATGCCTTCCAGTTCGGCCGTCCCGCCTTCTCGCTCTTCTCCCAGTCGGCCACAGCCTTGAAGTACGCGCCGCCCGACAGCTCGTCGATCTTGCGCAGCACCTCCTCGGTGTCCGTCGTCGCAACGATCACCCAGCGGCTCGACAGCACGAGGAGCTGCTCGACGCCCTCATAGGCCGGCATGTGGATCGGGAACTTCCCCTCCTTCTCGGGCGGCAGCGCGCCGTACTGCGCCGCGAAGCCGAGGGATCCGAGCCACAAGGCCGCAGCCAGCGTGATCCAGCGGTCTCGACGCATGGGGGTCGCTCCGCCACGCTTTCCCGCACGGCCCACAATCCCGGCACGCCGCCCTATTCCGCCTTGGGCTTGCCCGTCGGATCGACGGGGTTGCGGATGATGACCTTGCGCGGGGCGATGGCCGCGACGAGGTCGGGCAGGTCGTAGCGCGTCAGGGCGCCGGGCACGATCTGGTTGAGCTGGTTCTTGCACAGGCGCGTCTGGACGACGTCCATCCACGACTCGATGCTCTGCTCGATGGTGATCTCGCCGAGGCGGTTGTCGATGGCGGCGAGGTGCAGGGCGACGGGACCGCCGCGCTCGATGCCGACGATGCTGAGCCTGGCGGCATCGACCTCGGGCCGCGCGGCGAGCAACTCAAGCGCCTCCCGCGCATCCTCCACCCGCTGGCCGAGGAGGCAGCGGTTGATGTGGATGGCGAGATAGGCGATCGAGTACTCGGGGTTCCAGTAGCGCTTGGGCTTGACGACCGAGGTCTCGCCGCAGCCGCGCAGGTCAATGCTCAGGACGATGTGGCCCGCCGTCACGAGCTTCTCGACGGCGCCGCCTGCCCGCGCGTCGCGGGCCTTGCCGCGGCCGTCGAGGTAGAGCACGCCGGGCAGCTTCCCCTTCCGTGGCTTCGGCACGAAGAGCAGCGCGGGCACGGGGACCTCGCCCTTGCGCTCGAGGACCAGCTTCTCGATGCGGCAGCCCTCGCGCTCGATGGGGCCGGCAGCCTTGACCTCCGCCTTGACGCGCCGCGGGCGGATGCCGGCCAGCCGCTTGACCTCGGCCAGGCACTTGGCCTTCGGGCCGGCCTGCCAGAAGGCGGCCCGCTGCGGCGCCAGCTCTCTCGCGCGCGCGATGGTGAAGTCCCAGATCGGCGTGCCCTTGAGGTCGGTGAGCACCTGGCCGGACTTCGTGCACTGGATGTCGGGGTCCTTCTCGGGCTTGATGTCGCCCTCGGTGGGCTGGTCGTCGGTGCGGAGGAGCCAGCGACGCATCCAGCGGAGGGCCGCGGTGCGCTGGCCCGGACCGTAGCCGTGGCCGCCTGGCATCTCCAGGATGTCCACCCGCTCGCCGCAGCCGAGGATGCTGGCCAGGCGCTTCGCCTCGCGAAGGGTCGCCCAGGTGCCGCCGATGTCGAAGAAGTCGGCCGTCGCGGCCAGGATGAGGGTGGGTTTGGGGAGGCGCATGGAGAGGTAGTCGGCGTGCTCGATGCCGAGGGCGACCTGGGCGGTGACGTTCTGCTCGCCGTCCTGGGGGCCGATGGTGGCGAAGAGCTTCTCGAGCGAGGTGATGTAGCACGAGGGAGCTGCGGCGAAGATCCGCTCGTCGGTGACCATCAGGTAGGACGTCATGGTGCCGCCGCCGGAGTTGCCCGTGCAGCCGATGCGCTTGGGGTCGACCTCGGGGCGCGAGCACAGGTAGTCGATGGAGCGGATGCCGTCCCAGATGCGGTAGTTGGCCGCGCCGAGGCCCACGAGCCGCGCCCCGATGTCCACCAGCGTATGCTCGCCCGTGCCCCGTGCGAGCGGCTTGCCGTTGGCGTCGAGGGTCTGGATGCGCTCGCCCTGGCCGAAGGGGTCGTAGCACAGCGAGACGAAGCCGTGCTTCGCCATCAGGATCGACACGCTCTGGTATGCCTTCGACGCCTTGCCGTTGTGGCTGTGGCCGCAGGGGACGAGGACGCCGGGGAAGGGGCCTTTGCCCTTCGTCGGCAGATAGAGATTGCCAGTGACGTGGTGGTTGGGCCGGCTCTCGTAGATGACTTTCTCGACGCGGTAGTCGCCGCGGTCGAGGGTGCCGACGACGCGGGCGTTCAGCGGCGTCTTCTCGGGGAACGGCCCGATGGCCTCGAGCCACGCCGCCTTGAGCCGCTTCTGCCGCGCGGCGATCTGCTCGGGCGTCTTGAGCGCCTCGACCTCGGCCCGCCGCGCGTCGAAGTGCTTCTGGCACTCGGCGAGCAGGTACTCCCGCAGCAGGTCGCCCCCGCTCTTCGGCGGCAGCACATTCAGCGACTCCGTCTCGCCGCCCCTGGCGCGCACAGCGGCCACGAGCGCGACCGTCGCCACGCACCATACCAGTCCGTTCATCGCCGTTGCCTCCATTCCCCCGTTCCGCGTGTTCCCGCAAGCGCGCAGGGTGTTCTCTTAATGGAACATGCCAGAAGATGAAGAAGGCATCAAGGGCCTCTGGAAGTGGGGCTTGAAATCCGAGACCGCCTCAGGTATCCTCAGTGCGGCTCGGCGAAGCGGAGGCGATGTTCGCTGAGGAGCGAGTCGCCAAGGAATAGCCGAGCTGGCCGACGGAAGTGGGGACAGGGGCGGGCCTTCAGGTCCGCCCCTTCCCTTTATGGCATGCACACTTCCAGAGGCCACCCATGCCTTCTTCACCTTCGCCGAAGGCGACCTCTTCGTCTTCTCTAGTCTGCTCCTCGGTCGCGGGCGAGGGCCGTGATGTGGTGCTCACCAGAGCCACCGATCACTCGGCGGGGTGCAGGGCAGCGGGAACTCCAGCAGCGGACAGGAACGAACGGAACTCCCTAGCCTGACCAGGGTTCGCTTCCAGCGCCAGCCGAAGGAGGTCGCCGAACCCCTCAGGAGTCACCGTGAAGACGGTGCCGCGCGGATTGGGGACGAAGCCGAAGTGGTCCCTGGCGTCGGGAAGTTCCTTTATCGCCTTGAGCGGCACGAGGAACTGGGGGACTGGATGTCATGGCCCCATCGGAAGTTCCTGCGGGGTCGGGGGTCCCCGAAGAACTCGTCCCAGTGCCAAGGTCGAGCTCCACGGTCACTCGCAGTCACCCACCAATACTGCATCGTAGCTCCTCCTGTTCCTCTCCCCTCTTCTCTGCCTCCTCTGCCCGCCTCTGCTCCCTCTGCGTGAGACTCTCTTCTCTTCCTCACCGCTTCGAGACAAGATCGCCGAAGGGCGCGAGGAGGGCGTACTTGTTGCGCCAGGTGGTGTACATGATGCCGACCGCCTTCGGCGTCTGGTCGAGGTCGGCGAGCCAGCCTTTGGGGTTGTCGAGGGTGTCGCCGTCGTAGTAGGCGCCGGCGAGGGTGCGGAAGCCGAGCTTCGAGAAGTGGTCGAGGCTCGCGCGGCGCTTGCGGAAGTACCACGTCGCGATGATCAGCTCCTTCGGCACGTGCTTCCACGAATCGGTGAAGTCGCCCTCGACGAGGTAGTAGTTGGCGTGCGCCTTGTGGTTGGGGTCGAGAATGTCGCTCCAGATGGCGACCTCGGCCTGGGGGTTGGCCTCGCGGATCATCTGGAACTGGCGGGTGACGCACGCGCCGAGGATCTCGGCCATCGACTTGCCGCTGGCCTGGCACGCCTGGCAGGAGCCGCCCATGCGGATCTCGTCCATGCTCAGGAGCCAGTGCCTGGGCGCGAGGTGCTGCTGGATGAGCTTCGTCTGCTCGCGCCAGATCTCGTAGAGCTTGGGCTCCGACATGCACACGCTCACCTGCCCGCGGCCGATCGCCATCCCGTGGTAGTAGCTGACCCGCAGGCGCTCGCCCTCCTGGATGCGGGAGCCTGGCAGGATCCGGATGGGCGGGCCGTCGTGGTCGAAGCGGAAGTTGAGCTTCGGGTCCTCGATCCGCGCGTAGTCCTTGCCCTCCTCGAACACCGTGTCGCCGCCCTTCACGGTGACCGGCGTGCCCGGCCGCCGCAGGACGTTGATGAGGCCGACCTCGTCGATGCGCAGGTCGTCGAGCCAGAACCTGCCCGTCTCGCCCTTCCAGCAGCCGGCGTAGACCCGCACCATCTCGTGGTCGGCGCTGTTGAAGCCGAAGGTTGCGCGCCGCCAGTCCACCGTCCCATGCATCCTGGGATCGTGGCTCGCGATGGGGCCGTGGGCGCCGTAGACCTGGATGCGGAGCGCCCGCTGCGGCTCGAACCCGTCGGTCCGCACCCAGCAACTCACGCGGTAGCAGCGGTGGGGCGCGACCTTCACCTCCTGCATCACCCGGCCGTGGCCGTGGGGCTCGCGCCCGAAGCCCTCGAAGCGCAGCGACGCCCTCCCCTGCTTGAACGTCTCGGTGTCGATGAAGCTCACCTCGCCCGGCTTGTCATGGAAGCGGAAGCCCGTGAGGCGATCGCCCTTGTGCTGCTCGAACCCGCCATTGGCGATCTGCACCGCGGGGTCGGCGACGAGCCGCGCCTCGTCCCCCTTCACGACGAAGAGCGCATCCCGCACGGGGAGCCCTGCCGCGAGGTTGCGGTCGTGGGCGAGCACGCTCCCGCCATAGCCGGCCGAGAAGACGATCGGCACGATCTCGATGCCCTGCTGCTTGCAGATGGTCTTCACGGCCTCGAGCCGGCGGAAGTACTCGGGTGGCTGAAGGTCCAGCCGGTCGAGGCCGGCGGCCAGGACCATGCCGTTGAGGCCATGCTCGGCCGCGGTCCTCACGATCCCGCGGATCTCCTCGACGTCCTGCTCGCTCCGCAGCCCGCGCGACACGTAGACCCACCGCAGCGGGTACACCTTGCCGCCCGCCAGCGCACTCGTCGCCGTCAGGCCCATCATCAGCAGGGTCAGAGAGGCTCGTGCCATGGTCTGCCCTCCAGTCGTTGCGTGCGTCCCGGCATTCTACGCCGCCCCTTCGCGCGGATCAACCGAGCGGCCTGGCAAGGCCGACGAGGGCGTTGACCGCCGTGCCCAACACAGCTATAGTTGCGGGGTAGCCAGCCACGAAAGGAGGAAGCGATGGCAGACGAGGGTCACATCGGTCGCAGACGGTTCCTGGCTCTCGCGGGCGCGGGTGCGGCGGGCCTGCTCGCCGGCCGCCTGGGCGCCGCCGAGGCGAGGCCCCGCAAGCCCAACGTGGTCGTCATCATCTCCGACGACCAGGGCTACGCGGATGTCGGGGTGCAGGGCTGCAAGGACATCCCGACGCCGCACCTGGACTCCATTGCGAAGAGCGGCGTGCGCTTCACCAACGGCTACGTCTCGTGCCCCGTGTGCAGCCCCACGCGGGCCGGGCTGGCGACGGCGCGCTACCAGCAGCGCTTCGGCCACGAGTTCAACACAGGGCCGCCGCCAGGCAGTCTCCGCGAGTTCGTCGGCCTGCCGCTCACCGAGGTGACCTTCGCCGACGCGATGAAGGCCGCGGGCTACGTCACCGGCGCCGTCGGCAAGTGGCACCTGGGCATGCGGCCGAAGTACCACCCCTTCAAGCGCGGCTTCGACGAGTTCTTCGGCTTCCAGCACGGCGGCCATTCCTATCTCAAGCTCAAGCCCGACGACTACAACCCCATCCAGCGCGGCGACAAGCCCATCCACGAGAAGGAGTACCTCACCGACGCTTTCAGCCGCGAGGCCGTCGCCTTCATCGAGCGGCACAAGGCCAAGCCCTTCTTCCTCTACCTCGCCTACAACGCCGTCCACACCCCCCTGGAGGCCACGGCGAAGTACCTCGACCGCTTCCCCAACATCAAGGACCGCAAGCGCCGCATCTACGCCGCCATGCTCGCCGCGATGGACGACGGGGTCGGCGCCGTCCTCAAGGCGCTTCGCGACGCTGGCATCGAGGACGACACCCTCGTCTTCTTCCTCAGCGACAACGGCGGCCCCACCCGCGCCAACGCCTCGCTCAACACCCCCCTCAAGGGCGGCAAGGGCACCATGTGGGAGGGCGGCATCCGCGTCCCCTTCTTCATCCAGTGGAAGCGGCGGCTGCCCGCCGGCACGACCTACGACCAGCCCGTCATCGCCCTCGACATCTTCCCCACCGCCGTCGCCGCCGCCGGCGGCACGATGCCGGCCGACCGCCCCATCGACGGGGTCAACCTGTTGCCCTACCTCAAGGGTGAGAAGCCCGGCGCGCCCCACGAGGCCCTCTTCTGGCGCATGGGCCCGCGCCACGCCGTCCGCAAGGGCAACTGGAAGCTCGTCCAGATGGCCGCCCAGCCCGAGCTCTACGACCTCGCCGCCGACATCGGCGAGACCACCGACCTCGCCGCCGACAAGCCCGATATCCTCAAGGACCTCGCCGACACCTACGCCGCGTGGGACGCCCAGATGGCCAAGCCCCTCTGGGGCCCCCCCCGCCGCGGCCCGCGGCGCAAGCGGCAGCCGCCACGCTGAAAAGGTGCAACCTCGCCGCGCGAGCCGAGGCATGGCGCTGGGGCAGCCTGTGGCGACGCCACTGCGGGCCGCCCGACGCGACCAGGCGCCTCGCCGACGGCCCGCTGCCGTGGCCCGCCGACTGGCTCGAGTGCACCTTTTCTACGGTCGCCAGTCGAGTGACGTGGTGTCGAGCGTCGTCGGCTTCCGGCGGGCCGTCGGGCGGGACGGTGAGGGGGCGGGCTCGGGGGGCTCGGCGGCCGCAGCGGGCGCGGCGGGCTCGGAGTCCAGCGCGGCCAGCTCCTGCTGCGCCGCCTCCTGCTCGGCGAGGAACGTCGCCTTGTCGTCGCGGGCGATGTCCCACCCCGCCCAGCCGAGGAGGAAGTCCACCATCTCCACGTAGTGCAGGTTGCCCATGAGCCCCACGTAACCTACGTGGAGGGAGTGCATTCACGAAGGGCTCCACTTGCGTTCTTTGCGTACGCCGCCGGCGTACGAGCCGCGGGTCCCTCAGGTGGGGCCCTTGCACTCGCCCTCATCGCTGGGGAAGAAGAGCCAGCCGATCAGGCCCTTGTGGCGGCGGTCCAGGGTGTTGGGGTCGCGGCGGTCGAACTTCCCCCAGCCGAACTCCTCGTAGCTGTAGAGAATCAGGCCGACAGTCTTGTTGTAGTGGCGGAACACCCCGACCCGGCTCCCGCCGATGCCCGCGAAGTAGCCGTCCACCATCCCGCCGCCGACCGTGAAGAGCCCGCCGCCGCACGCATAGAGCGAGTACGACCGCTTCCCGCTCACGGTGACCCCGAGATCCGCCATGTCCGCCGCGTCCTTAACCCTATCCCCCGTATAGACATACGCCTTCCGGAGGAACGTGCAGCCGGGCGACGCGAGCAGGCACAGTGCCAGGACGATGCCCCACCGCGCGCCGCGGGCGCACCGCCGATCTCGTCTCGAGCGCTTCACGGGAGGTACGAGCGGGACGATAGCCACGCATGAGTTTACACCGCCTTCCGGCAGGGGTCAAGCCCAGACAGCAGTTCGCCAAACGGTTTCGTTGTCAACCGCGTGACGACATTCTGGCAGGGCCACCTTCCTGCTACGTCCCAGCCACCCCGCGCCTTGGCGACGAGAGCGTGCCCGTGCCTGGGCGCGCAGCATGATTGCGGACCTGTTTAGGTCCGCAATTATCGTCGCTGGGCGACCTGCCAGGGCGTACGGAAATCGCCGTGGAATCCTGACAGCGCAACCGCCTGGCAGTTGGCTGG
>CAZDNN010000027.1:0-22726 GCA_964506385.1 uncultured Planctomycetota bacterium | reverse complement strand
CGGCCCGAAGACCCGCACGCAGTCCGAACGGACTTCTGCCACGGGCTGCTAGTGGCTCTCCACTGCCACTGTGGTGATGGTGCAATGGGGTTGCTGAGCAGTTGGCTGCGGCGTCGGAGCGCGGGAACGGGCCGAGCTCGCTTGCGCCTCGAGCCACTCGAGCCACGCGTGCTGCTCTCCGGCACCCCCATCATCAGCGAGTTCATGGCCATCAACGACAGCTTCCTCGCCGACGAGGACGGCGACTGCTCGGACTGGATCGAGATCCACAACCCAGGCCCCGACCCGGTGAGCCTGCTCGACTGGTGCCTCACGGACGAGAAGGGGGACACCGATCCCTGGCGCTTCCCCGACGTGGAGCTGGCGCCGGGGGAGCAGTTGGTCGTCTTCGCCTCGGACAAGGACCGCGCGGTTGCCGGCGGGGAGCTTCACACCGACTTCAAGCTCAGCGGCGACGGCGAGTACCTCGCCCTGTTGATGCCCGACGGGGTCACCGCCGTCTCGGAGTTCGACCCCTTCCCCGAGCAACAGGCGGACGTGTCGTACGGCATCGAGATGGCGGCAGCGCGTCCCCTGCTGGTCGAGCCCGGCGCCACGGCCCACGCGCTCGTGCCGGCGGACGGGACGCTGGGGCAGAGCTGGACCGCCATCGCCTTCGACCATTCGGGCTGGACGCCCGGCGCGACAGGCGTCGGCTACGAGCGGGGCGCGGGCTACGACAGCCTGATCGGCCTCGACGTCGAGGCCGGCATGTACGGCGCCAACGGCTCCGTCTACGTCCGAATCCCCTTCACCGTCAGCGACGGCACCACGGTCTCGGCGCTGACGCTGCGGATGAAGTACGACGATGGCTTCGCGGCCTACCTCAACGGCGAGCCCGTCGCCAGCCGCAACGCGCCCGACGAGCCGCAGTGGAACACACTGGCCACCGGCCATCATCCCGACGCGCAGGCCATCGTCTACGAGGAGATCGACCTCACTGCCCATACCAACCTGGTGGCCGCCGGCGACAACGTGCTGGCGATCCACGGGCTGAACGTGAACCTGGCCAGCACGGACCTGCTGATCCTTCCCGAGCTCGAAGCCCAGGTGGTCACGGCCACGCCCGAGCAGTTGCTCTTCTACACGGTGGCGACCCCAGGCGCGCCGAATCTGTCGGACGCCACCCTGGGCTTCGTCGCCGACACGACCTTCAGCGACGACCGCGGCTTCTACGATGAGCCCTTCGACCTGGCGATCGCCTGCGCGACGCCCGGGGCGGAGATCCGCTACACCCTCGATGGAGGCGAGCCCACCGCCACCACGGGCCTCGTCTACACCGAGCCCATCCCGATCACCGGCACCGTGGTGGTCCGTGCGGCCGCCTTCAAGGACGGCTACGAGCCATCGAACGTCGATACCCAGACCTACCTCTTCCTCGACGACGTGCTCGAGCAGAACGCCGACGGCGCGCCGCCCCCAGGCTGGCCAGCGGGGCCGGTGAACGGCCAGGTGCTCGACTACGGGATGGACCCCGACATCGTGGACGACCCGACCTGGGGCCCGCAACTCGCGGAGGCGCTCGCCGCCATCCCGAGCTTCTCGCTCGTGACCGACATCGAGCACCTCTTCGACCCCACGACGGGCATCTACGTGAACCCGCGTGAGGACGGCGAGGCGTGGGAGGTGCCGACGTCGGTCGAGCTGCTGTGCGCCGACGGCACCGACGGCTTCCAGATCGACGCCGGCCTGCGCATCCGCGGCGGCTACAGCCGCAGCCCCAGCAACCCCAAGCACGCCTTCCGCCTCTTCTTCCGCGGCGAATACGGCGACACGAAGCTCGTCTACCCGCTCTTCGGCGACGAGGGCGCCGCCGAGTTCGACAAGATCGACCTGCGCACCAGCCAGAACTACTCCTGGAGCTTCCACGGCGACGCCCGCAACGCCATGGTCCGCGACGTCTTCTCCCGCGACACACAAGGGGCGATGGGCCAGCCCTACACCCGCAGCCGCTACTACCACCTCTACATCAACGGCGTCTACTGGGGCCTCTACCAGACCCAGGAACGCGCCGAGGCCGCCTACGGCGCAACCTACCTCGAAGGCGACCGCGACGAGTTCGACACCATCAAGGTCGAGGCCGGCGCCTACACCATCAATGCGACCGACGGCACCCTCGAGGCCTGGCAGGAGCTCTGGAACCAGGCCAACGCCGGCTTCGAGTCCTACGAAGCCTACATGAAGGCCCAGGGCCTCAACCCCGACGGCACCCGCAACCCCGACTACCCCGTCCTGCTCGATATCGACAACCTCATCGACTACATGCTCGTCATCTTCTACGGCGGCAACCGCGACGCCCCCATCTCCAAGTTCCTCAGCAACAAGAAACCCAACAACTGGTACGGGCTGCGTAACCGCAACGGCGACGAGGGCTTCGTCTTCTTCGCTCACGACAGCGAGCACACACTGCTCGTCGGCGACCTCAACGAGGACCGCACCGGCCCCTTCCCCGCAGGCGACGCCTTCCAGTACAGCAATCCCCAGTGGATCCACCAGCAACTCATGTACAACGAGGAGTACCGCCTGCGCTTCGCCGACAGGATCCAGGAGCACTTCTTCAACGACGGCACCCTCACCCCCGAGAACGCCATCGAGCGCTTCCTCTCCCGAGCCGGCGAGATCGAGCAGGCCATCATCGCCGAGTCCGCCCGATGGGGCGACGCCAAGGTCACCACTCCCCGTACGAAGGACGACTGGGAGGCCACCATCCAGGACACGGTGGACAACTACTTCCCCTACCGCACCGACATCGTCCTCGAGCAACTCCGCACCACCACGCTGCGCGACGGCTCGCCCGCGCCGCTCTTCCCCGACGTTGTGGCGCCTGCTTTCAGCCAGCACGGCGGCTACGTCGAGCCGGGCTTCACCTTCACCATGTTCGCCCCCGTCGGCACCATCCACTACACCACCGACGGCTCCGACCCGCGCCTGCCCGGCGGCGCCGTCTCGCCCGAGGCCGATGTCTACGACAGCCCCATCACCCTGGCCGCCAGCACCCAGGTGCAGGCCAGGGCGCTCGTCGATGGCGAATGGAGCCCACTCACCGACGCCATCTTCCTCGTTGACCCTGGCGACGTCCTCCGCGTCACGGAGATCATGTACCATCCCGCCGACCCGCCCACGGGCAGCCCCTACCTCACCACCGACTTCGAGTTCATCGAGCTCCAGAACATCGGCCCGGCCGCCGTGGACCTCACGGGCTATCACTTCACCGATGGCATCGACTTCACGTTCCCCGCCATGGAGCTCGCGGCGGGTGAGCACGTCGTCGTGGTGCGCAACCAGGCCGCCTTCGCCACCCGCTACGGCACCGAGGGCATCACCATCGCTGGCGAGTTCACGGGCCTGCTCGACAACGCGGGCGAGGATCTCGACCTCCGCAGCCGCTTCGACCAGCCGATCCAGGCTTTCGGCTACAACGACGGCTGGTACCCGGCGACCGACGGCGACGGCTTCTCGCTCGTGCCCGTTGACCCCGAGGGCGCCCCCGAGGCATGGGACACCAAGGCGGGCTGGCGCCCTAGCGGCCTCAACGGCGGCTCGCCAGGCCGCGACGACGTGGGCCTCGCCCCAGGCACCGTGGTCGTCAACGAAGTGCTCAGCCACACCGACGATCCCGCGGGCGACTGGATCGAGCTCTGGAACGCGACCGCGGGCGACGTGGACGTCGGCGGCTGGTACCTCAGCGACGACCCCGCCGCTCTCACGAAGTACCAGATCGCGGCCTGCACGGTCATCCCGGGCGGCAGTTACCTCGTCTTCACACAGCGCGACCACTTCGGCGACGTGGCGAAGCCGGGCTGCGACGTCGCCTTCGGCCTCAGCGAGCTCGGCGACGGCGTCTATCTGACCTCCGTCGATGGCACCGGCGCCCTCGCCGGCTACCGCGATGACGTGGACTTTGGCGCCGCCGAGCGCGACGTGACCTTCGGCCGCTACGTCAAGAGCACGGGCGCCGACGACTTCGTCGCCCTCAGCGCGCCGACGCCTCTCGACGCCAATGCGGCCCCGCAGGTCGGCCCAGTCGTCATCAACGAGATCATGTACCATCCGCCCGCCGGCGGCTGCGAGTTCATCGAGCTCCACAACCCCACCGGCGCCGACGTGCCCCTCTACGACCCCGACCACACCGAGAACACCTGGCGCCTCGCCGATGGCGTCGCCTTCAGCTTCCCAACGGGCACTGTGCTGCCCGCGGGCGGCTACCTGCTCGTCGTGCCCATCGACCCGGGCGCCTTCCGCAGCACCTACGGCGTGCCCGCTGAGATCCCCATCTTCGGCCCGTACACGGGCGCGCTCGACAACAACGGCGAGGACGTCGAGCTCCACAAGCCAGGCGAGCCCGAGCCTGACGACACCGTGCCCTATATCCGCGTCGACCGCGTCAACTACAACGACAAGGCCCCCTGGCCCGAGCTGGCCGACGGCACCGGCGCGTCGCTCTCGCGCCACGAGCCCCTCGCCTATGGCAACGACCCCGCCAACTGGCGGCCCAGCATCACCGGCGGCACGCCGGGAGCAGCCAACGTCAACCTCGACTCCACCCCTCCCTCGATGCCAGAGAGCCTGGCCGCCACGGTCGCCAGCAGTTCCACCATCGCCCTCGCCTGGAACGCGTCGGCCGACGGCGAGACAGGGGTGGCCGCCTACCGGGTTTATCGCAACGGCGCCCTCGTCGCCAGCCCAGACACGCCGGCCTTCACCGACACCGGGCTCGCCACGGCCACGCCTTACGCCTACCGCGTGGCCGCCGTCAACGCCCACGGCTTCGAGAGCGAGGCCTGCGCCCCCGTCCCGGTCACGATCGTCACCGTCGCCGCCGTGCAGACGAGCGGGGCCGCCTGCGTCCGCGTCCTCTTCAGCGGCCCGGTCGAGGCTGCCTCTGCGCAGACGCCCGCCAGCTACACCATCGACGGCGCGAGCGTGCTCGCCGCCGCCCTCGAGCCCGACGGCCGCACCGTCGTGCTCACCACCTCGGAGCTCCAGCCCGGCGCGACCTACACCCTCTCACCCCATGCCGTCGTGGCCGAGGGCAACGGCCAGCTCGCGCCCGACTCCCAGCGCGACTTCGTCGCCGGCCAGACGCCCGGCCTGCGGGGCGAGTACTACAACAACAGCAACTTCACCAGCCTCGCCCTGCTCCGCACCGACCCCACCATCGACTTCGAATGGGCGCGGGGCTCGCCCGACCCCGCCATCGGGGCCGACACCTTCTCCGTCCGCTGGACCGGCCAGGTGCGGCCCATCTACTCGGAGACCTACACCTTCTACACCGTCTCCGACGACGGCGTCCGACTCCGCGTCGGCGGCCAGCTCATCATCGACAACTGGACCCTCCACGGCGCCACCGAGGACAGCGGCACCATCGAACTCGTCGCCGGCCAGCTCGTGGACATCGAGATGGAGCTCTACGAGAACGCCGGCTACGCCGTCGGGCGGCTCCTGTGGTCGAGCCCGACCCAGGCCAAGGAGATCGTGCCCACCAGCCAACTCGTCTCCGACCCGCTCCCGACCTTCTCGGTCGCCGACCTCACCATCGCCGAGGGCCACGACGGGCAGACGAACGCCGTGTTCGCGGTCACCGTGTCCGCCGACCCGCCGCTGGCCGCCGAGGTGGCGTACGCTACGGCCGACGGCACAGCCACCGTGGCCGACGGCGACTACGCCGCCGCAAGCGGCACCCTGACCTTCCAGCCCGGCGGCCCGACCACCCAGACCATCGAGGTGCCCATCCACGGCGACACCCGCTTCGAGCCCGACGAGACCTTCCAGCTCCTCCTCTCGAGCCCCCGCAACGCGGCCGTCGGCGACGCCGAGTCCCTCGCCACCATCACCAACGACGATATCCCGCCGCCCGGCCCCCTCGAGTTCGACCTCGCGGTGGCTGGCCCAGGGGGCCTCAACCCCACCGGCCCTGCGCCGTCCTCGCTCACCCTCATCACCTTCGACACCGCCGGCGCCCCCCCGAGCAGCCGCTATGCCTTCCAGATCGGCACCGACCCCGACGCCTGGCTCCGCTTCGACGACCTCAACGGGGTCACCGTGGCCCGCGCCGACGGCCAGGAACCGGCGTGGCACACCCTCGGCGAGTGGGAGGGGATCCGGCTCGTCGGCCTCGAGCCAGGCACGGCATACACCTTCTCCGGCCTCGGCGAGATCGCGCCCGACGTGCCCACCGCACTCGTCAGCGCGGGCGAAGCCTCGACCAACGTGGCCGGCGATGTGAACCGCAACGGCCTCGCCACGGGCCTCGACTACGCCTACGTCCTTGCAGCGATCCTGCGGGGGGCCTCGCCCGGCGACGATGGGGCGTGGATCTACGACGTCAACGGCGACGCCGTCATCGACGCGCAGGACCTGGCGGCGGTCCACACTCCCGCCCTCGATCCACCCGCCACGGCGCCGGGAGCCGCCGCAAGCAGCCAGAGCACGCCCCTGGCCGCCCAGGCAGCCTTCGCCCACACCCGCCGGCCCGCCTCGGCATCGCCCCACGCCCCCCTCGACCGCGACGGCGACGGCGACGTGGACCGCGACGACATCGATGCCTTGCTCGACGACTACAGGAAGCTCCCAGAGTAACTGAACCAGGCGGCGGCGCCTCAGCCGGCTCCCCGCCAGGACCCGGTTGCGTCGGTACAGCGGTTGTGGTAGACAGGAACTACCGGTGGAGGCGGACGCCGGAGCCGCAGGAGTTCGGGGCAAAGGAGTGAATGTGGCGACGATCGGAGTGGTGATCGAGGCACTCGAGCAGATCGCGCCGGCGGAGCTGGCCGAGGAGTGGGACAACGTGGGCCTGCTGCTCGGCGACCGCGAGGCGCCGTGCGAGCGGGTGCTCGTGGGCCTGGAGGCGAACCGCGCACTGCTGCGCCGCGCCGTGCGGGAGACGGCGCAACTCGCGATCACCCACCACCCCGCCATCTTCCGGCCCGCCGCCAGCATCACCGCGGACCGCGAGGGCGGCCGCCTGCTGCTCGAGGCGGCGCGCCAGGGCATCGCGCTCGCCGCCGCACATACCAACTGGGACGTGGCGCCCGGCGGCGTGAACGACGTGCTGGCCAACCTGCTCGACCTCCGCGACCGCGAGCCCCTGGCGGCCTGTGCGGCCAGTGTCCCCGCAAAGATCGTCGTCTTCACCCCGCCCGGCGACCTCGACGCGGTGCTCCGCGCCCTGCGCGAGAGCGGCGCGGGCGCGATCGGCCGCTATCGCGAATGCACGTTCCGCACGCCCGGGGTCGGCACGTTCCGCGGCCTCGAGGGGGCCCATCCCACCGTCGGTGAGGCGGGCCGCCGCGAAGAGGTCGAGGAGTTGCGGGTCGAGGCGGTCCTGCCGCTGGCGCTCGCGCGCCAGGTGACCGCGGCCGTGCGGGCGGCTCACTCGTATGAGGAGCCGGCGATCGACGTCTACGAGACTGAGCCGGCGCGGCCCGAGCTCGGCCTCGGCCGCGCCGGCAGCCTGCCGAAGCCCGTGCAGGCCCGTCGCCTCGTGACGCGCATCAAGGCACTGCTGGCCGTCGAGCACGTGCGGGTGGCCGGCGACCTGCGGCGACGGGTCGAGCGGGTGGCCGTGGTCGGTGGCGCGGGCGGCGACTACGTGTCACACGCCATCCGCCGCGGCTGCCAGCTCTATCTCACCGGCGACGTGTCGCACCACGAGGCACTCGAGGCGGTCGCCGCGGGTCTCGTGGTCGTGGACGCCGGGCACGCGGCCACCGAGCAGCCCGCCATGCCAGTCCTCGCCCGCCGCCTGGCCGAGCTCTGCCCTGGCGTGCGCGTCACCGCCGTCCGCGCCAGAGCCCGCGGCCCCTTCCGCATCGCCTGAACCCAGGCCCAGCCCGAGTGCTCCCGCCCCGACGCCGGGCACCCGAGCCGCCGGGACAGGCCGTCCGGCAGCGCGTGGATGGCCCGAGGCGGCCCGCGCGCCGGAGGGCATAGCCGCGTGGTCGTGGGTAGGCGTGGGGCGCTAACGGTTTAGCGCTATTGCGCTTTAGCGCTAAACCGTTCGACTCTCATCCACGCTCGCAGAGCCAATGCCCCACCCCCGGAGCCTCCACCACTATCATTCTGCATGGCTTACTACGGTTCCCGATCACCAAGAAGGCCGGCGCCCCCGCTGTATCGCCGCCGCCTCGGCGGCCTCGTCGGTGCCAACGAGACGCTGGCGTTACGCCTCGACTGCGAATCGTGGCGCGCCATTGAGACGCATTGGCTGCTCGCCGCAGAGGGCCCACGCACCGCCTGCCGAGGCAGCGCCGCGGCCCGGTGCCGGACCTCAGATGCTGCTGCAACAGGGGTAGGGGCGGATGCTACTTCCGCGAGAGTCCATCGCGGTCCTGCGGCGGGGGATTCGCCCGCAGCGGCTCGAGGGCCTCGGGGAGGCGGACGTGGGTGAGGGTGCCGCACTGCGGGCACGGGTCGAGCCAGTGGCGACCATCTGGCGCGAGGTGGACCTTGAGCGGGAAGGCCACGCCACAAGCGGCGCAGCGCAGCGGCGTGAGCATCTGGCCGCGACCGCAGTGCGGACAGGGCTTCGCCAGCGCCGCGGCGGCGACCTCGGCTCGATAGCCGCACTGGTCGCAGATGACCGCGTAGGTGGTCGGCGCCGCGAGGCGGGCCTGCGCCCAGCCGCCGATGAGGGCCGCCACGGCGATGCCGGCAGCGAAGGCCGCGGCAACGAGCAAGCGGCGGTGGCGCCGGCCGAGCTCTCCGAGCCGCGCGCGCGTCGGCCGCACGGCGGCTTCGAGCTCGTGCAGGGCCCCCAGCTCCCGCCGCGCCTGGACCCGCAGGATGGCGAGCACCTGCGCCTCGGTCATGTACCCCCGCTCGAGCAGCAGGTGCCCGAGGATCGGCCCGGAGCCCGTGCTGAGCACGAGGCGGGTCTGCTCCTCGAGGCACTCGAGGAGCTGCCGCTCGGTGACGACGCCCTTGCGCAGGGCGATCTGGCCGAACTGGTTGCGCCACTGCTCTGGGGTGCGGGTGGTCATGGCGCGGAAGACGGCGTCGGCGTGCTCGGGGCGCAGGTAGCCGCGGTCGATGAGGAGCTGGGGCAGGCTCGGCACGGCCTCGCCCGCGGCGGCACGCCGCTCCTGCTCGGCGACGCAGGCGTCGAACTGCTCGGAGGTGATCAGGCTGCCCCAGAGGGCGACGCGGGCGAAGCGGTCCTCCTCGACGGGCGCCGCGCCCGACCGCGAGCGCCCGGCGACCGTGCGCCGGAGGGGCCGGCAGCGCGTCGAGCCGCACTGGGGGCACCGCGGCGCCATGCCTGCGGCGCTCGGGCGGAACTCTCTTCCGCAGTCGCCGCACCGCTGCGCGGCGGCCGGTGCGCGGGCGGCCGGGCTCCCTTGGGTCTGCGTGGCGGCGTGCTCAGCGGCCATGGGTCGGCTTCCTGTAATCGTCGGCAGCCCGCCGGGTCATACGGCGGCTGCGTCGTGCTCGGGGGCGGGTGCCGCCGCCGCAGTGCGCCCAGGGCCTGCGGCGATGGCGACGCCGGCCGGCGGGGCGGCCGGCAGGCGCAGGGTGAAGGTGGTGCCCTCGCCATCGGCGGTCTCGACGTCGACGGCGCCGCCGTGGTCCTCCACGGCCTTCTTGACGATGGCGAGGCCCAGGCCCGTGCCGTGGTCCTTGCCGTGGGTGACGAAGGGCTCGAAGAGCGAGTCGCGGATCTCCTGGGGGATGCCGCTGCCTGTGTCGGCCACCTGGATGCGGACGCCGCCGCCGTCGGTCCTCGCGGTGGTGAGGGAGAGGGTTCCGCCGTCGGGCATGGCCTCGATGGCGTTGCGGCAGAGGTTGAGCAGGACGCGGCGCATGCGGCCGGCGTCGAGGCGCAGGGCGCCCCCGTGGCGCAGGTCGGTGCGGACCTCGACGTGGTGCTGCTCGAGCTCGACGGCGAGGGCGGCGACGGTCTCCATGACGAAGTCGTCGAGGGTGACCTCGCCGGCGGCGAGGCGGGTGGTGCCGCGTGCGAAGTCGAGGATCTCCTGGCACATGCCCACGAGGCGGTCGATCTCGCGGCACATGGTCTCTGAGAACTCGCGGCGGTCCTCCGCTGAGAGGTCGGTGTCGGCGGCCATCTCGGCGAACATGCGGATGCCCTGCATGGGGTTCTTGATGTCGTGGATGACCATGTTGGCCATGCGGCCGACGGCGCTGAGCCGCTCGCTCTCGATGAGCTGCTGCTGCGCGGCCTCGAGGTCGGCGATGGCCGCGGCGAGGTGGTCGGCGAGGCTGGCGCGCTCGAGGGTCATGGCCGCCTGCTGGGTGAGCAGGGAGAGCAGCCGGAGGTCCTGCTCGGTGAAGCCGTGGCCCGGCGCGATGTCGGACGGCTGCTTGTTGTAGAGGCCGAGGATGCCGTAGAGCTGGCCGTGGGAGGTGAGGGGCACGAGGACGGCGGTGTCGATGCGGCGGTCCAGGATGGTCGGAGGGCCGGCGGCCGCGCCGTCGAAGTGGAAGGGGCGGCGGTGCTCCGCCACCCAGCGATTGGCGTCGCGGGAGGCGGCCGCGGCGTCCTCGGCGGCCAGAGCGCCGGCGAAGCCGTCGCTGGCCGCCAGCTCGAGCTCGCCATCGTGCGCGAGGAACAGGCAGCAGCCCCGCGCGCCCAGCGCCCGCCCGATGCTCGCGACGATCCGCTCGGGGATGGCCCCGCCCTCGCTCTCCGCCGACAGGCGGGTGGCCTCGAGCACGGCCTGGAGCTCGCGGTCGCGGCGCTCGACCTCGCGGTCCGCCTTCAGGATGCCGAGCACAAGGGCGCCGTAGAGGTTGCCCACCACGACCACGGCCAGCGACGGCGTGAGGTCGATCAGGACGTGGAGGTGGGCGAAGAAGGCGTGGGTCACCAGGACGGCGGCGAGGGCGAAGACGGCGCTCCAGAAGACCTTGCCGAGCACCCGCCGCGCGAAGAGCCGCCAGGCGCACGCCATCGACACGGCGATTGTGAGCAGCGCCTGGAGCAGGGGGCTCGCCCGCCGCAGCATCCGCCCCGTCAGGATGTTGTCGGCGATCGTCGCCTGGAGATAGACGCCGAAGCGGTCCCGCTCGGGGGTCGCCACGGTATCAGCGTTCTGGAGGCCGTGGATGACCTGGCCGACGAAGACGACCTTGCCCTCGAAGGCTGCGCGCAGCGCGCGGTCGTCGAGGCGGTCGTCCAGCAGGTCGCTGACGAAATAGAGCCGCGTGCGCTCGGGCAGGCGGTAGTAGTTCACCAGCAGGTCGCCCGAGCGGTTGACGGGGACGAGGAGGTCGCCGACGCGGAGGCCGCCGGGCTCCTGCCAGATCTCGTCGGGCTGGACTCCCAGCCATCGGGCGGCGCCGAGCAGGCCGAGCTGGTAGTAGCGGCCGGCCCCGCAGCGGAGCCCCACTGGGGCGCTGCGGACGATGCCGTCGCGGTCGCGGCGGACGTTGATGTGCCCCTGGGCCGTGGCCTCGGTGAGGATGTCGATGCTGCCGGTGAGATCGCGCCTCTGGACCTCGATGAGGGGGCCATGCCGGGGGGCGCGCTCGTCGAGCGACGGGGCGCTGTAGACGGCGAGAGCCACGTTGCCCGCGCGCCGCGCGGCGTCGGCCATGCGGCGGTCCTCCTCGGGATCGGCCGAGGGGGCGGGGAAGTACATGTCGAAGCAGATGGCGCGGGCGCCGGCGGCTGCGAGCCGGTCGATGAGCCGGCCGTGGGCACTCCGCGGCCAGGGCCACGGGCCGAGCTTGTCAGGCCGCGTGCACTGGCGGCCTATGCCTACGACCACCACCTGGTCGGACGGCTCGAGGCCCCCCCTCACCGCGAAGTGCATGTCGGTGAACATCGGCTCGAGGGCGTCGAAGGCGCCGAGCGCATGGAGCGCCAGCACGGCGGCGGCCACCACCACGCCCCACTTCAGCGGCAGCCAGCGCCCGCCCGCCGCTCGCCCCAGCCGTGCCTTCAGCTCGCCGAGTGTCATGGCCTGCCTCGCCTTCCGTGGCTGCGTCGCGCCATTCTCACGGCGGCGTCGTGTCGCCATCGCCCGGTCCTTGGGTCCTGCCCGTAGGATTCAGACCCGTCTCCGTGGATGTCTCCGAGGGCTCGTTGTTCGCGTCCGAGGTGGTGGGTGCGTAGAGGTCGTCGTCGGGCAGGACGACCCGCCGCGCAGCCCAGCTCAAGGGCAGGCGGGCGCTGATGAGGCGGCGGGGGTAGTCGATGGTGCGCTCCTCGTGGGCGCTGAGCACCCGCGCCTCCTCGCGGTGCCAGCGGTGATGCATCCACACGGTGCCGCTCATCACCTCGACCGTCACGCGGTAGAGCGCGTCCTCAATGCTGGCGGTAACGCGGAACCGCGTGCCCCGCACCCCGGTGATCGTCGCAGGCGTGACCACCTCGAAGCGCGAACCGGGGGTGACCTGCACGTCCAGCGTTCCCGTCTCATTGATGTCCAGCCCGATCAGGCTGTAGAAGCGGCCGTCGTGCTGGCGGAACGACTGGATGAGCCGCACGACGAGCCCCGGCGGGATGGTCACGCGGGATCCGTCGCCGAACCGCAGCACGCCGCTGCCGACGCTCGCCCCCGGGGGGACCTCCTGCCCGTTCCACAGCACGGGCTTGACCTCGAGCATCTGCGCCGAGGCCGACGAGAAGAGGGTGATGGCCCGCGTGGCGCCCACGTGGCGCGGGCAGGCGCACACGTAGCTCTGCGTCTCGTCGTCCGACCTGCCGACATAGAAGCGCGAGTAGCTGTCGCCCTGGGGGTCGGGGTCCGCTGGGCAGATGAAGAGGTCGGGGCTGTCGCCGACGTAGGGCGCGAGCGCCGTAGGCAGGCTCTCGGACGGGTAGGCGTGGCTATCGTTGTAGTAGAGGCCCATGGCCATGGCAATCTGCTTGAGGTGGTTGCGGCAGACCGTGTCCTTCGACGCTCCGCGGCTCCGCCACAGCGCCGTGTAGCCCATGGTGGCCAGGATGACCAGGATCGCGACCACGACCAGCAGCTCGATGAGCGAGAAGCCGTGGCCGCCGCGGCGCCTCGCGCTGGTGCTGCTCCGTGCCATCGTCTCCTCCTTCGGCCCTGCGGGGACAGGGTGTATGGCGGTAACTGATCTCGCCGCGGCCGCAACTCGCATGCCGATGCCCGGCCACGTGCCGAAGGCGTTACCAAAGACCAACTTCAGGCGTCTCGCCATTCCACCCTGCAATTCCAGTGCCAGATCGCGACATGGAACGTCACCGGATCCACGCCACCGGGAGAGCCAGGCAACGCGCGCCTCCGTGGCCCATGCCGGGCCGCCAGCCACAACCCCTTGCGGCCACGGCAGTTAGACGCCCTGGCGCCGTCGGCAGCCCGCGTGCCGCGCGGCTCCGGATCCTCCCTCTTGGCCCCACACTCGTCGCGCCGAGGCCGCCATCGCGAAGGGCCATCCCGGCAGCCCCACCCGTCCACGATCGAAACACCTGCCCCCATCGCCGGCCATGGACTCCGCATAAGCAACGGGCAGCGCACGGCTTACGGCACAGCATCAATGCGATCGCGCCGGGGCGCCACAGTCTGTGGCGCCCCCAGCGGCCACCGCCGCCCCGCGCCCCGGTGCCGGAACGTTTGCACCGCCCCACGGAAAGACCTCACCACCTGCACCCTGGCGGGGGCAGAAGAGACTCCAGGTGTCGTTTTTCTCCCCCTCGACATCCGGCCCGCCTGGCGCTACGATGGCGGGGGAATGCACGGGAACAGGAGACGACCATGACAGACGCTCTGGCGCGTGGGACCGCGCTGCTCACTCTCCTTCTCGGCGCCGCGAGCGCCAGCGCGGCGGAGCCACACGAGCCCGAGGCGCCGCGCCTGCTCGTCTGCCCGGCGCCCGTCGCCGAGTGGAAGGCCGATATCCACGATGTCCAGCACGTGCTGAACTCCGCCGCCGAGCAGCTCTGGCAGCACTTCCCCGAGCGCCGCCTCCCGCCGATCGTCGTCGCGCCCAAGGGCGGCCCCATCGTGTGGTTCAAGCGGGGCCTCAACGGGGAGTACTACGTCCAACTCAACACAGGGAGCACCTTCTGGTGCCAGTACGCCTTCCAGTTCGCCCACGAGTTCTGCCACATCCTGTGCAACTACACGGCCGCGGAGAAGGCGAACAAGTGGTTCGAGGAATCCATTTGCGAGCTCGCCTCTCTCTACGCCCTCCGCCGCATGGCCGAGACCTGGGCGAAGACGCCGCCTTACCCCAACTGGCGCGCCTTCTCGAAACACCTCCGCGCCTATGCCGACGAGCGCATCAAGAAAAGCCAGCTCCCCGACGGCACCACCCTCGCCGCCTGGTACCGCGCCAACGAGCCCGCCCTCCGCAAGGAGTCCTGCGACCGCGCCCGCAACAACATCGTCGCCGTCGCGCTGCTCCCCCTCTTCGAGGCCGAGCCCCAGCACTGGGCCGCCGTCGAGTTCCTCAACGCCGGCGCCCGCAAGGACCCGCGCAGCTTCCAGCACTACCTCGCCGACTGGCACAGGCACGCGCCCGAGAAGCACCGGCCGTTCATCCACCGCATCGCCACGCTGTTCGAGATTGAGGTCGGCGCTCCATCACGCTGATGCATGCACGGGAGACATTCCTTGAAGGCACCACGTCCTGCGGGAAGCGGCCAGGAGTTGCGCGCTCGCGCGCAGGACGAGGCGGCGTCGAGGCGCGACCTGGTGGTGGTCGGCCTCATCGCGCTCGTGTCGCTCGCCGTGCGGGTGGCCATGGCCGCGCAGTGCGACATCTTCCAGGACGAGGGCATCTACTGGTGGGACGCCCACTACACGGGGGTTGGCTTCTGTCCCTCTCCGCCGGTGAGTGCCACGGCTGTGGTGCTGGGGGAGGCCCTGCTGGGGCCGGGGGTGCTCGGCCTGCGGGTGGGCGCTCTGCTGGCCGGCACGGCGATCGTGCTGCTGGCCTACGGGCTGGCCCGCGAGCTGTTCGGCGGGCGCGCGGGTTTGTGGGCGGCTGGCCTGGCTGCCGTCTGTCCGTTTTTCGTTGCGCTCGGCACGGTGACGACGCCGGAGCCTTTCCTTGTCGTGGCGTGGCTGGGCTTCGTCTGGCTGACCTGGCGCGCGGCGAGCCAGGGGAGCGCGGGCTGGTGGGCTGCCGCCGGCCTCGTCCTGGCGATGGGGCTGTACAGCAAGTACATGATGGTGCTGGCCGTCCCCTGCCTCCTGGTCGGCCTGTGGATGATCCCGGCCTGGCGGCCCTCATTGCGGCGCGGGGGTCCGTGGCTGGCGATCGGCATCGGCCTGCTGTTGTTCGTGCCCGTCTTTCTCTGGTGGAACGCGCGCTACGAGTGGGCAGCCGTGCGCTTCCACCTGGCGAGCCGACACGACTGGACACTGTCGTGGAAGCTGGCCGCACGGTACGTCTTCGGGCACGCAGGCGTGCTCTCGCCCGTGATCTACGCAGGCATCCTCTTCGCATTCGTGGTCTGCGCCCGGTTGTGGCGCAGGGAGCGACACGCCGCCGCGGCATGGGTCCTGTCTTTCGGAGTCCTCCCCATCCTGTTCTTCCTGCCGCCCAGCCTGTTCACGAAGTGGACGACGATCCGCGAGCACTGGGACGTGGTGGGCTATGCGACGGGGCTGCTGGGCCTCGCGGCCGCGATCGATGGTCTGGGCCGGGCGGGCGGCAAGGCGCGCCGCACCCTCGGGGTCGTGACCTTCGGCACTGCGATGCTCGTGTCGGCCTGCGTGGCTGTCGCGGTGATCTGGCCGCAGACCGCGGTGGTCTTCGGGACCCGTCCGCCGACCCGCAAGATGCTGGGCTGGCCCGAGTTGGCTCAACGCATCCGCGATACCCGGGCGCAGTGGGACGGGCCGGCGCCGGCCGTCGTCACCGAGTCCTTTGCCCCCGCGCTGTGCCTGGGATTCCACCTCCGGGAGAAGGGGCTGATCTACACCCTCGACGACGAACGCAACCATGAGTACGGCCTCGTGGACCAACTGGAGAGGTGGGGCATCGACGAGGCGACACTCCTGCGCAAGCACGCCGGCGAGGACGTGCTCTACGTCCACGAGTACCGCGTCGAGCGCGACGAGGATCCGATCGAGGACCCCCCCGACCGTATCCTGGCCCTATGCGCCCAGGCCGAACCCATCGGCCACGTCGAGATCGCTTACGGCGGCGAGCCGATCCGGTACTTCGGCCTGTTCCGCGGCCACGGCCTCCGCGCCACGGCCCCGCCGCCCGACAGGCGGTGAGCAATCGCGGGGAGCCGTCGGCGCATTCGGGACTCAGGCACGAAATGGGAGATCGACCATGGTGCAGCACATCGCGATCGCGGCCGGGATCATTGTCGGACTGATCGTGGTGGTGTGGCTGATGCGCCGGGCGGGCGTGTTCCGCTCGCAGCATCCCGAGCGAGACGTGCGGCTGCTGGCGTCCCCCGAGCGGTGCGACCCGGCGGAGATGGCGGGCCTGACGTTCCGCGTGCCGCGCCAGTGGGGCAAGCGGCGGCTCGAGGCGGGCAAGTGGATGCTCCTGCCCGGCTCCCCGATCACCGACACCCGCATCGTGATCCAGACACTCGGCACCGTGGCCGGCCACACCTACGGCCCGGCGAATCTGCGGGAGTACGGGGCCGGGCTCGTCGCCAAGCGCGGCTGGACCGTTCGCTCCGCCGCCCCGCGGCGGGTCTCGCACGCCATCGCCAACGACATGGTCGTCGAGCGGCCCGACGAGGACGGGATCCATCGGGTCGTGGACTTCTACTTCGACCGCGTCGAGTACGTGGTGAACCTGCGCACCGACACGGAGCAGGAACTCGCGGAGTACGCCCCCGCCTTCGAGGCGTTCCTCGACGCTTTCACCCTGCGCTCGCGGAACCCGGGATTCTCGACGGTCCGCGACCCCGACCGCTACGTCTTCCTGTCCTGGACCGCGCGCTACGAGCGGGAGGCCCTGGTCATGCTCGCTCTCCGCAAGGCGCTGGCCGAGGCGGGCATCGGCTACTTCGATTTCACCGAGCACCAGGTGGACGACACCACGGACCTGGGCGCCGAGATCACGGCGAATCTTGAGAAGGCGGTGCAGGAGACGGCCTGCTCGCTCGAGCTGCGCGCCCGGGGCCTCGAGGCCCACGAGTGGGTGATGCACGAGCGCGAGCTGCTCGCCCAGGCGGGCAAGCCCCGTCTACTCCTGTGCCTCGACGAGGAGTACCTCGAGCCCGACGAGGGCGATGCGGACACCCTGGCGCGGCTCGACTTCACCTGCCCGGCGGCCGGCGCGGAGGACGAGGCGATCGCCTACTACAAGTCGGAGGCCTTCGCCGCTCGCTGCGAGCTGCTCGCCCACGCCCTGCGCCTGTGCCTCCAGACGGGCCAGTGGTACCATCTCGCGCCGTTCGCCAAGTAGAGAGAACTGGAGACCACGATGGGGTGCAGGATTGCCTTCTGTCTCGCCGCCCTCGCGTCGTTCGCCGCCGGCTGGGAGACGAACTTCGCGGAGAATCCGTCGGCGGAGGCCGACCGCAATCGCGATGGGTTGCCCGACGGCTGGCAGCCGCATGCCTTCAAGTCGCCGGCGAAACTCGCGTGGGATAGGAGCGTCGCGCACTCGGGTAAGGCGAGCCTGCGCATCCAGGACTCCCTGAACCCCGATGCGAAGGAATGGAACGAGCGGACCGGGCGATGGCTCTCGGGCCAACGACGCAAAGTGACCGCAGGCGCGACCTACACGCTTCGGCTCTGGGTCAAGACCCAGGGCGTGACGGGCAAGGCCAATGCCTGCATCGCCTGGTGGGCGGGCGATAGCTGGCTCGCCGAGAGCTACACCCCAAGCGTCGAGGGCACGGCCGACTGGAAGCAGGTCACCGTTACGGCGAAGGCGCCGGCCAAGGCAACCGCCGCGCAGATCTACCTCGGGCTGTCCCAGAGCAAGGGCACCGCCTGGTTCGACGACATTTCCATGGCGCGTGCGGGCCGGACGCCTGGCAACTTCCAGCCGGTGGACATCGCCGCCGCCTGCAACACGGGCTTCGCCGACGAGACGGCCGGCGACGGCAAGGGGGGCTGGACGGATCAGGGCGAGAACGACCTGCGGAATCTGCCGACGGGCCCGCTCGAGCTGCGCGGCATCCCCTTCCGCGTCATTGATCCCGCGAAGCACCAGGGCAAGTCGTGCATCATCCTGAAGGGCAAGGGCCGCGAGAGCTTCCCGGCCTCGGCGACCATCCCCGTCGGGCGCAAGTGCGAGACGCTCTACTTCCTCCACTGCTGCGCCTGGGCGAAGCCGGGCGAGCCGGTCGGCGAGTACAGGCTCGACTTCGCCGACGGCTCGACCTACGTCATCAAGCTGACCGCCGGCCGCGAGATCTTCGACTGGTGGCGGCCGAACGACACGAAGGACTGCGCCGTCGGCTGGGAGGGCAGCAACGCCGAATCGCCCTCCGTCGGCCTCGGGATCTTCCCCGTCGCGAATCCCAAGCCGAAGGTCGCCATCAAGGCCATTCGCTTCGTCTCGGCGGGCAAGAACCCCGTGCCGATCCTCGTCGCGCTGACGACCGCCGACGGGCCGGCCGTGCTGACCGAGCGGCCCATCCGCTACGAGTTCACCGACACCGAGGGCTGGTATCCCTTCACCTTCCCCAACGACGACACGAATCTCGACAGCATTGACCTCACCCGCTTCCTCGACCCGCCCGCGGGCAAGCACGGCTTCAACACGGTGCGCCCCGACGGCCACTTCTACTTCGCCGACGGCACCCGCGCCCGCTTCTTCGGCACCAACATCGGCGGGCCGTCGGCCTTCCCCGAAAAGGCCATGGCGCCCGTCATCGCAGATCGGCTGGCCAAGTACGGCGTCAACATGCTCCGCATCCACGCCATCGACGGCCGCTGGGGCAAGCTCATCGACTACGAGAAGGGCGACAGCCGCAGCTTCCGCGCCGACATGCTCGACCGCCTCGACCTCTTCGTCGCCGAGCTGCTCAAGCGGGGCATCTACGTCTACTTCGACATGCTCGACTACCGCCGCTTCATGCCCGGCGACGGGGTGACCGACGCCGCGAAGTTCGAGCACGGCTGGCGCAACTCCATCAAGGGCGCCACCATCTTCAACGACCGCCTCATCGAGCTTCAGAAGGAGTTCGCCACCGCCTTCTTCACCCACCGCAATCCCTACACCGGCCGCCGCTACACCGACGAGCCTGGCGTCGCGGTGGTCGAGATCACCAACGAAAACTCCGTCTTCTACTTCCGCAACACCGCCCTCACCCTGCCCGTCTACGTCGATGAGCTGAAGGCCCGCTGGAACCGCTGGCTCGCCGATCGCCACGGCGATCGCGCGGCCCTCGCAAAGGCGTGGACAAGCGCCGACGGCCAATGCGCGCTCCTCGCGGGCGAGGACCCCGCGAAGGGCTCCGTCGTCCTCCCGATGCGGCATCTCTACCAGGATCCCGCCAAGGCGCCCCCCGTCGGCGAGCGGTCCCCGCTGCGTGTCAACGCGATGGTCCGCTTCTTCTTCGACCTCGAGCGACGCTATTACGGCGAGATGCGCGGCCACCTCCACAAGATCGGCATCCGCGTGCCTGTCACCGGCACCAACCAGACCTTCTGCCCGGCCAGCGTCTATGCCGACAGCGTCAACGACTTCATGTCGCGAAACAACTACTGGTGCCATCCCAACGTGCATGCGAAACCCTTCTTCACCTTCCGCAACCTCTCCGTGCTCAAGAGCGACCTGGCGAAGACGTCGAACCCGATCACGAACATCGCGTCGAGCACCGTCGCCGGCAAGCCGACGATCAGCCCCGAGTTCAACTGGCCGTGGCCCATCCAGTACCGCGCCGAGTGCCTGCCGATGATGGCGGCCTACGCGTGCCTCCAGGACTGGGATGGCCTGCTCTTCTTCGCCTACCGCCCCGAGGGGCAGAAGCTCGAGTGGTTCGCCAGCCACAGCGACCCGGTGCGCTGGGGCGAGTTTCCCGCCGCGGCGATGCTCTTCCATCGCAACGACGTGTCGGCGGCGAAGATGACGGTCCACATCGGCTGGTCGGAGGCCGAGACGTTCACAGGCCGCCCCTCCCACATTCAGGCGGCCCGCTCGCCCTTCCGCCACTACACCTGGCTCTCGAAGGTCCGCAACGCCTTCTTCAAGGAGGCCTACGGGGGCAAGGCTGAGCTGGTGCGCGGCGCGACCTGGCAGCCTGCGGTCCACAAGCGCTACGGCAGCGACACCGGCGAGCTGGCCCTCGACAACGCCCGCGGCCTGTTCACCATCGACACGCCCAGGACGAAAGCCGTCATCGGCCACCTCGGCGGCCTGGGCGGGAAGGTCGAGCTTGAGGGCATGAGCGTCGAGTGCACGACGCCCTTCGCCGCCATCCTGGTGACCTCGCTCGACGGTGAGCCCATCGGCAAGGCCGAGCGCGTCCTCGTCACCGCCGTCGCCCGCGCCGAGAACACGGGGCAAGCCTACTACCGCAACCACACCTCCGTGCCCGAGCGAGGCCGCCTGCCCGTCCTCTGCGAGCCGGTGGACGCCACCCTCACCCTCGCCATGCCCGGCCCGCCGGCCGTCCACGCGCTCGACGAGACGGGGAAGCCAACCACACGACTCAAGGCCCGGCGTGTCGCCCGGCTGACCTATGCGCTCGATCTTGCCGCAGCCCGCAGCCCCTGGTGCCGGCTCGTCGCCCAGACTGGCGAGCAGTGAGGAGCGCACGATGGCCCGCACGTGCCGACTGACGGTGTTGCTGCTCTGTGCCGGGATCGTCTGCGCCGCCGAGCCGCCGAAGCCGAAGATCGGCGTCTTCGATCAACTCGCTTGCGGGGGGCAGGGGGCGCGGGTGGATGGCCTGGTCAAGGGGCTGCGGGCGATGGGCTACGAGGCCGAGGCGTTCGACAGCCTCGAGATGCTCTCGCTGCTCGACTACGACGTCGTCTACCTGTCCGACATGCACAAGCCGGGGCGCGTGCATGCCGAGTGGCGGCGGACCCTCCAGGAGTTCGTCGAGGCGGGCGGCAGCATCCTCCAGACCTGGCACCACCACATCTTCCCCGAGGTGAGCATCGGCGTGCGGCGGGTCTACGGCAAGCGCCGGATGCGCGTCGTCCGCCGCCACCCGATGATGGACGGCATCGAGGATTTCGACGCGGCCTTCAAGGATCACATCGTCGAGCGGGTCGGGCGGAAGGCCACGGTGCTGCTCACCAACGACGCGGGCGACGTGGTGGCGACGGCCGGCGTGGTGGGCAAGGGCAAGGTGGTCAGCACGGGCCTCGCTCTGGCCATCCCGAACGGCGGCGTCACGGCCCCGCCGCGCGGCGCCGAGCGCAAGCTGCTCGCGGCCTTCCTGGCGTGGCTCACGCCCCGCGTCCCGCGGGCGCAGCGGCTCGAGAAGGCGCTCAACACGCCTGCACTCTCGGTCACGCCGCCCGAGGCCCTTGTCGCGGCCGGTTTCGATGCGACCTTCAACGTCCGCGTCGGGTTCGGGAAGCCGGTGGACGTCAAGCTCGAATGCCCCGGTGCGAAGATCGAGGAACACGCGCGGACGGGTTCAAGCATGGGACCCACGGCCCATCGGTTCCGCGTGACCGTGAGCACCGAGCCGGACAAGAATGTGCGGCGCGAGCTGACGGTCCGCGCGAAGGTGGCCGGCCAAGTGCTCGAGCGGAAGGTCGTTGTCGAAGCAGTGTACGGCAAGACGCCGCCGAATGAGGTGCGGGCCGTATGGCTCCACGTACGCGAGGATCGGCATCCGAAGGACGTGATGCCCGAGCTCAAGCGCCTGGGCATCAAGATGGCCGTCCTGCGCATCGCCGGCGGCACCGCGGCGTTCTATGCCTCGAAGGTGCAGCCCGACATTCAGGACCCGCTCGCGCCCGACGGCGACTGGCTGGCCGAGGCCGTGCGGCATGCCCACGCCAGCGGCATCGAGATCCATCCCTACGTCAACAACTGCATCGTCGAGGGCCGCACCTCGAAGGCATCGCTCGAGCGCCTGCGTAAGGCGGGCCGCCTACAGCAGGACCCGCAGGGCCGCGTCATCAACTGGTTCTGTCCGTCGCAAGAGGCCAACCTCGCGGCGATGGAGCGGGTGATGCTCGAGCTCGCGACGCGGTACGAAGTGGATGGCGTGCAGTACGACTTCATCCGCTATCCGAGCGCGGCAGGCTGCTTCTGCCCGAAGTGCCGCGCGCTCTTCGAGCGGGAGACGGGCAAGCCCGTGGCGAAGTGGCCCGACGATGCGCTCGAGGGAGGCTCGCGGCACACCGAGTGGGTAGCATTCCGCTGCCGCCGCATCTCGGGGTTGGTCGAGCGGATCTCGACGCAGGTCCGCAAGGCGGCGCCGAAGGTGAAGATCAGCGCCGCCGTCTTCCGCGACTGGCCCCGATGCCGCGAGACGAACGGCCAGGACTGGCCCCGCTGGTGCCGCGAGGGATGGCTCGACTTCGTGTGCCCGATGAACTACACCCTCGACCCCCGCCTCTTCGACGCGCGCGCCGTCGTCCACCGCAAGGCGCTGCCCGAGGGCTTCCCCATCGTGCAGGGCATCGGCATCCGCAGCAGCGGCGGCGGGATGAAGAGCCCTGGCGAACTCGCCGTCCAGATCGCCATGGCCCGCCGCTCCGGCGCCCAGGGCTTCTGTGGCTTCTGCTACACCCCCGGCCACACGGCCTCGCTTCTCACCCCCCTCAAGGCGTGGATGGAGCGCGAGGACTCGGCGCGCTAGCAGTCCGTGGCAGAAGTCCTTCGCAGACGAGTGCGAGGGATTCGGGCC